>NZ_LWMS01000020.1 GCF_003149675.1 Methanosphaera cuniculi
TGTTTTTAGCAATGATGCATTCTTATTCTGATTATGTAGCACAAAAATTAAATACAACAAGAATTATAACAGATGAAGTAATGTGTATGGTGGGAATAGAAAATAGTAGAATGAATTACATACACTATAATGATCCATTAGCAGGAATGACAATAAAAGACAATACAAATATAGTAATGTTTAATATGTATCAGTCAATGTTTTCGTATAATTGTGCTAAATTTGTATTAAATACAATAGAATATAATATAGCAACAACAACAAAGGATGAAATAATAGGATTACTAAAACTAAATTCAGAGGTTAATTTATTCCTAGATAATGAAACAGGCATACTTAAGATGCATTCAAACTTAACAGAAAATGTATCAATGATATTAGACTTAAAAACAGGAATTATGACATACATATTATGTATTGATGGATTTGAATATAAAGGAGCAATAACAGAAAATTTAACACCTGATATAATAAACCAAACAAATAAAAATAAAGCTCCATCAAATTATTGCTTTGAAGATATATTATGCCTAAACTTTAAAGATAAAACAAAAAATATTCTAGGATTACCACTAGATTCTGGATGGGCAGAAATTGAAGGAATGCTGGGAGGAATATTAATTGATGTGGGTGCAGGTGTATTTGCAACTGGATTTGGTGATGGTTTTGGATTTATTGTTGGTGGAGGTATGATGCTGGTTGGTGGGGCACTTTTATGTGCTGATGCTAATGGTTGGACAACTGATAGATATAATTTGAGTAGAGCTTTTTCTAGTGGATTAGATATTGCATTGTGTTTTTTCCCAGTATCATTTGTACCAAGAACATTTAAAGTATTTGAACTGGCAACAGAGAGTGGGAAAATATTTGATGAAGGTGGAAAAGTAGGAAAAATGGGAAAAGTTATTTTAAAAGGATTTGATGAAGTTCAAGGAGATTTATATGGAGAAGCAATGGATAAAATATTAGTAGATCCTTTTAAAGAATTTTTAAACCCTTATTTAGAAAAAAATAATTAGTGATGATATGAGTATTTTAATTTTACCTATTGGTGTAATTATTATATTAGTAGGTTTCTTTTCGATATATGAATTTTTAAAAAGTGATTTATTTTATAATTTAACAGGGCGTAAAATATATTATGTTAGAGAGTTTAGTGCTCGTGAAATTAAAGATGAATATTATAAAGTAACTGGACGTAGATTGTTGTATTCTAAAGATAAGGGTTCACGTGAACTTATAGATTCTATAGGTATACCTCTTTGTTCAATAACTATTTGTTTATTAATTCTTTTTATTGGATATTCAGTATATTTGCTCGGTGATTATTATCTTATATTATATCTTGGATGTTTTCTTTCCGGTTTAATTATATATTTTAGTTTTTTAATATGTCTTCGTATAAAAGTTTTCTATTATAATGGAGATAAGTATGAAAGTGAAAAGAGATATCCTATAAGTTACCCTATGGTTAGTTATACTTGGACATTGTATCTTTCTATACATACTACACTATTTTATCTGTTATATATAGCATCACATGCACAGATTTTAATTTATGGTATGGTTGGGTTATTAATATTAGCACATGCTTATATTTTCTCTGATTATATGAATAAAGTATTACCATATGATCTTAGAACTTTTAAAGGAAATTGTTTAGAGACTCCTCTTATAATATCACCCATCATGATTATTGTAATTTTGATGTTGTTATATTAATTGCCAAACTCTCTTTTCTCTTATTTTTTTTAGAAGAATAAAAAAAATAGTTAAAAAAAATTATTTAATATATATGGTAAAAATTTTCATCAAAAAAAAATAATATGTATAATAATCTAGTATAAACTTATTATGGATGAAAGAATTTAATAAATTATAAAGTTTTAAGAAGGTTAAATAAAATGACTATTTATATTGCATCAGGTTACTTGATTATTGGTGGAATTTTTTTTATGATGGTAAGTTTTGTTTTGATATCTAAGTTTTTAACAAGTGATTATTTTTATAATTTAACTGGACGTAAAATATTTTATATTAGAGATACTAATCCTGATGAAACTATAGATTATATTAATGAAGTTAGAGTTGGACGTAGATATGATTCACTGGAATATATGAAATATTCAGGTTCTCGTCAACTTATAGATTCTGTAGGTTTACCTTTTACTTCAGTATATATTTGTTTATTAATTCTTTTTATAACAGGAATAATATATTCATTAGCTGGAAATTATCCCATGTTATATGCTGGATATTTTGGATGTGCTTTAGTTGTATATTTTACTTTTTTAATATATCTTCGTATGAAGATTTTCTATTATGGTGGAAGTAAGGCTGAATGTGAAAAAAGATGTCCTGGAAGTTATCCTAAAGTTAGTTATACTTGGACAATACTTCTTTCATTTTATTCTACAATACTTTTCTTTTTATATATTGTAACATATAAACAAAGTTTCATTTATGGTATAATTGTACTATTAATAGTAGCACATCTTTATATTTTCCCTGATTATATGAATAAAGTACTACCATGGGATCTTAGAAGTTTAAAAGGAAATTTTGTGGAAAGTTTTCTTATGGTGATACCTATTCTTTATATTGTCTTTATTGTATTATTTAGTTAATTATCATACCCATTACGAGTAATTTAAAAAAAAGAGTTTTAATAAACTGATATTAAAAAAAATAAGACTTTAAAGCTACTTTAGTTTTTAATAGTCTCTATCATCTCCCCTTTTTTTCTTTTAAAAAGAGAATTTAAATAAAGTATGATAATAATTTTATAGAACTATAAAAAAAGTAGTAAAATGGAGAGGAAAAAAATATTAAAAAGATTTTTCAAATAACCTTTATTTTTTTTATCTAGTTATTTTCATCTTTTTTTATTTCATAATTGTTTGGTATTACAAGTACTGGTACTTTTGAGTGTCTTACTATTTTTTCTGTAACTGATCCTAGTAGGAATCTGTCTATCATGTGTTTTCCACTACTTGCCATTACAATCATGTCAATTTCTTTTATTTCTGATACTTTTAAGATAACATCTGCTGCATTTCCTTCCATTGTAAGAGTTTTTATTTTAAGTTTTTCAGGATCAAATCCATGTTCTTCTTCATATTCTACGATGATATCTTTTACACGTTGTGTTACTTTTTTACTTTCACGTTCAAGTACAATTTCTGTATCTGTTATAAGTTCTTCTTCAGGAAGACCTGAAAGGTAAACACTATCTACTACATTAAGTACAACTATCTCTGCATCTTCATCTGTTGCTATTGTTGCTGCGTGAACTATTGCTTTTTCTGAATTTCTTGAACCATCTGTTGGTAGTAATATTTTTTTATACATAAATTATACACCTCTTATTTTAATTATTTAGTAATTTAATAAAATATTTACTTCTACTTAATACATATGGAGACTCTTAATATTTAAAGTAAATATAAAAAAGTATGATAAAAAATATTAAAATATACAACATGTACAATTTTATAATATAAAAATTACATTAACATAAGATATTTTAAAAAAGTATAATTAATTATAATACATTATAAAATATATAATTGTAAATTTATGTACAAAAAAAAGAAAGAATTTTCTAATTATTATTCTTTTTATATTCATATAATTTTAATAAAAATTTTAAAGTACTCTCTTCATTAGTAAATACACCTTTTTCATAGAAAGATTCAGATTTATATAACTTTTCTACTTCCTTATCTAGTTTTTTATGAGCCTTTTTTAATTCTAGAGGCATAGTTTCAGGATCATATAAATCAAATAATGTTTTCTTAGACTCTTTACGTATATCCAATATTTCTTGAACACATTCTACTACTTTTACTTTATCTTCACAAGATACATCAGGGAAAGGAAAATCATTATATAAAGTAGTGGAATATCTAAAATTATCTCCTAATTTTCCGCCAATAAATTTAATCCAAATCATATTTATTTTAGAAGATAAGATTCCAAAAAGATACTTACTAGAACTTGAAATAATAAATGCTGAATTATTTGTAATTACTTCTTGATCTATTAAATCAAGTGGAATATATTCTCTATTTTCAGTAGTTGTTGCTGGGAAAAAGATATATGATTCATCATCCTTATTTTCAGGTAATCTTATTTCCCCGAATAATTGAGGATATTCAGCTAATTGCCTAGTCTTTTTTCTTGTACTTTTTAATCTTTTATTTTTGACATTTTCAATTCTTTCTTTAATTACCGATATTTTTAAAACATCTGAAAGATCTGAATTTAAATCATCTTTAAACCATAGACAATACTGGACTTCACCTTTGATATATTTTTCTGAAGTTGCTAATCTATGTATATATTTTTCAATTCTAGAATCTTCTTTTATAAGTTTATTTTTTTCTTTTTCATTCTTAATTATTAAATTTCCACCATCATTTGGCATACTTCCAGCCTCTATCTTAGGAACATCACAAATAGGTTTATATTTTTTAGGCTCTGGAACTATTTCATCCATATCTAATAAATAACTATTTATTTGAGATACTTCATGTTTTTCAGGTAATGATGTAGGTTTTTCATATGTATATAAAAATTTTTTATTTCTTTCATTAAAACTAAATCCTATAATAACACAAAATACTGAAGCATTCTTTTTTGCTTCATTTTTCCATCTAAATGTTTGATGTGCAAAATTTATATAAAAATCATCATATTTTTTCCGTAATTGTATCCATAAGTTAGGTACTTGTTCTCCTTGACATATACTATTTGTTGATACAAATGCTGATTCTATTTTGGTTCCTTTCATATAATCAAGTGCTTTTTTATACCAAGCAGTCACATAATCTAATGTCCCAATATTTTTAAATCCTTTAAAGACTAATTTCATATCTTCTTTTTGTTCTTTATTTTGATTTTGTTTTCCTCCAAATGGTGGGTTACCAATAATATAAACATTATTATCTGGTTGTACAACCTCTTTCCAATCCATTCTTAATGAATTTTCATTTTTTATATTGACATATTGTTTTAATGGAAGATTATCTTCATGTAAGTCTAATGATTCATATTTTAAATTCATTTGATGTTCAATAAACCACATAGATACTTGTGCAATTTTTGATGAAAATTCATCTATTTCTATTCCATAAAAATTCTCAATCTTAATTTTCGTAATTGAACCTGGTATTAGAATAGTTTGCTTATCTTTCCATTTTTTAATATTACTTTCAAGTGATCTAATTTTTTCCAAAATTTTATATTCCAATAATCTTAATTCTCGATAAGTTACAATAAGAAAGTTTCCAGATCCACATGCAGGATCAAAGAATTTTAAATTACCCATTTTTTCTAGTAACTTTTCTAAATAATATTTTTTATCTTTTTTTGAAGATTTTTTCAGTGCTTGATTGTATTCTTCTCTAAGATTATCCATAAATAAAGGATTTATAACTTTTAATATATTTTCTTCACTTGTATAGTAAGATCCTAGATCTCCTCTCATATTTTCATCCATCACATATTGAAATAATGATCCAAATATTGATGGATTTATTTTATTCCATTCAAAATTACATGCTTCACATAAATATAGATATAATTCATCATTAAATACGGGAGTTTTTATAGGTTCACTAAATAAACTTCCATTTACATAAGGAAAATTTTTTAGTTCATCAGAAAAATTAGTCTGTCTTTCATCTTCTTTTTCATCTAATATTTCAAATAATGTATTGATTCTTTGACCTAAGTTATTAATAGTCCTACTTTTCTTTATGGTTAATCTAACATTATTAAAGGAAAAAGCTAAGAAATTTGCAGAAGATCAAAAAGATACTTCTTATGAAAAAGGAGAAACAAGTTCATTTTGGTTAGATTTCATGAAAATTTTTGATATTAAAAATAAGGTACTTAATTTTGAATATCAGATAAAAGATGGAAATAATCAAACTAGATATATTGATGTAATTTGGAAAGGTAATTTCATTGTAGAACAAAAAACTAGGGGAAGAAATTTAGATAAGGCTTTTAAACAAGCATTAGGATATTCTAATTTACTATCTAATGAAGATAGAGTGGATTATATTATAGTCTGTGATTTTAATACATTTAGATTAACAAATATTAAAACAAATGAGGATATAGAATTTAATTTAGAGGAACTACCAGATTATATTGAAAATTTTGATTTTATTTATAATTATGGAGAAAAATTTCATCCAACACAAGAACAATTAACATTAAAAGCTTCAGAAGTTCTTGCAAAAATTCATGATCAATTAGTATCAACAAATTATACAGAAAAAGATTTAGAAATCTTCCTAATAAGACTCTTATTTTGTTTATATGCAGAGGATACAGGAATATTTGATGAATACCAATTTTATGATTATATCAAACTTTCAGATAAAAATCCCTATATTTTATTAATTTCCTAAATAAAAGAACTATTTTTTTATATTAAATAGTTTTTAATTATTTAATGAATTTAATTCCTTTTAAAAATAATTAATTTTGTTTTATTATATAATATATATTTCAGATAAAAAAAAACATAAAAATATATTGTTTTTAGGATAGGAAAGAAATATAAATTAAATAAATATAATTTTTTTTGATACTATTTTTTTAAAGTTTTACTTGTGTATTTTTTAAAGTTTTCTTTAATACTTCATTCTTGTTTTTTATGATTTTATAGATTGATTTTTAAAGCTTTTTTTAATATATAATTATGTTTTTATTTTTTTATGATTTTATGAGTTGATTTTTAAAGCTTTTTTTAATTTTAGTTATTTTTTAAGGGTTATCTATTTATAAAATTAATGATTTATATTTTAGTGATGAATTTAGAATTTGAATTTTAAGTTTTCTTTTCATTTCTTATTATCAAATTTTAATTTCATGTTGTTTAAATTATAAGTACTTACTTCATATAATAAAATAGCGTTGGTCAATATTTTATTATATTAGAAGATATAACTACTCAAATGGTGTGTTAATTGAATTATCTTTGCAATGTGGGAGTTGTGAAAAATGTTCAGATGCCCTGTAACTGAGTATTTCATGCTTATAATTTTTTTTATTTTTTAATTTTATTTCTAATTATTTTAAGATACAATTTTTTTTAGAATACTTTTTTTTATATATTTTAATTTAAACATACAATATAACTAGTAATAATAAAAGTTTAAAATTATAAATACTCAAATTTTTATTATATATAGGAGTTTAATGATTTATTATGAATGTTTTAGGAGCTATGGCTGGTATATGTGATGGTAAATTTACAAAAAAATTTACAAATCAGAATGTTGATATTATAACACTTGGTGGATTTAGTTGTGATATACCTACATATGAAGCATCTTGTATGATTAAAGATATGGGACGTGATGAATTTACAATAAAACCATGTAACTTAAGTAATTATATTACTGATAATGTTAAAATTATACATGATTATAACCCAGATTGGAATGGTAAAATATGTGTTAATATACGAGGATCAAATAGTGAAGGATTTAAAATATTAAAAAATAATACAGATATTGATATTTTAGAAATTAATGCTCATTGTAGACAAAAACCAATCACAGATGTTGGTAGTGGACAAAATCTACAATATAACCTTGATATTTTAGAGGATATTATATGTGAAGTTTCAAGTCATAAAAATTATGATACATCAATAAAACTACGTGCAAATGTTAGGGGTGTAGATATACTTGATATAATTGACATAATAAATCAATATCCTGTTAAATATATACACATAGATGCTATGAAACCAGGTATAATGTGTGCTGATTATGAAATAATTGAAAAAATATCAGAAAATACAGATAAACACATCATAGCAAATAACTCCATAACAACATATGATGATTATCTTAAAATGATAAATCATAAAGCTCATAGTGTATCAGTAGCACGAGCTGCACTAAAAGGTGATATAACACACATATTTAAATAAAAATTTTAAACTATCATCCCCTTTTTTTCTAAACTAGTTTTTTCTCTTTTTTTACTCATACTTACAAAAAAATGATAATTTACATTATATATGAAAAATAAATGTAATAATAATATAATAGGATTTGAAAAATAATTATAAAATTAATATTAATAAATATTATTTAAATAAATAAATTTTTAAGGAGTGAAATATATAATGGCTTGGGAAGATGCACCTGCACATGTATGTAAAGGAGGAGATGCTAGAGGACTTGCATTTTGCTGTCCACCAGTAAAACCATGCCCTGTACATAATAAACTTGCAGAAATAGGACTTAGTCCACAAGACTTCATAGAATTAAAAGAAGAATTTGGTAAAAAAACAGAACTAGGAGGAGGACCAAATACATGTTTTGGATCACTAGTATGGTGTTGTAAAGCATCAAAACCATGTCCTCTAAGAGATTCACAACTACAAGCACTAGGAATATCACACGATCGGTACATGGATCTTAAAAAACAATTAGCTGATGAAATACTAGCAAAATCTAATGTAAATACAATCAAATATTCAGATGAAGATATAGCAAAACTAGCAGAAACATTTAATATACCACAATCTGAAGCTAAAGAAGCACTTGAAACAGCAGGAAATGACCTTAAAACTGCAATAAAGAATTTAAGACTAAAAAACTTATAAAAATAAACTAATTCTATTTTTTTGAAGAGAAAAAAATAAGAATATGTATAAACATTTTTTTTAACATTATTCTCTTCAAATAATATTTTTTTTAACTTTTTTCAAAAAAAAAACTTTTAACTTTTCTTAAAAAAAATTATATATTCTGATAAAATAAAACTGCGAAAAAAAGATGATATAAAATGACACTTACATCACTATTTCTAGATATGCAAGATAAAAACGTACTAATCGTTGGAACAGGCGAAGTAGGAATAAGACGAAGTAGAAGATTTCTAGATACACAAGCTAATGTATACATAATAACCAAACACATAGATCCACAAATAAAAGATGAATTCATAAAAAAAGGAGCAAAATTCTATGATAACACACATCTTGATTCATTAATCAAAAAATGTGATCTTATCGTAGCTGCAACAAACAACACACAACTTAATGATGAAATAGCAAAAAAAGCCCAGGATAAACTAATAAACTGTGCAAGTAACATAGAACTTAGTAATGTAATCGTACCTTCTACATTTAAAATAGGAGATGTAACAGTATCACTATATACAGGATCAAAAAGTCCACTAATGGCAAAGAAACTAAGAAAAAAAATACAACAAACAATCACAACAAAAGACATACTAAATATCAAACTACAAGAAAACATAAGAGACACACTTAAAAAAACAATACCCCAACAACAAGATCGTAAAAAATTCATGAAACAAATAACAACAAATTCTGAAATACAAAAATACCTAGATGAAAACAACCTACAAAAAGCAGAAGAAAAAGCACACAACCTACTAAAAGAATATAAATAAAATAGAAATACTATAAAAACTATAATGAATATATAATAAACACTAAAAAAATCAAAGAAAATGGGGAATAAAAAAAAGATGTTAGTAAATTTACGTATAGACTTTAAAATAGCTGACATAGAAACTATGGAAGCATCATATGAAAAACTTGACCAGATAAATGAAGAGTTACATGAAAAATTAAATATCCTCGAAGAAGTAACACTAAAAACATGTAACAGGTATGAAATCTACCTAATAGTAGATGAAGAAGTAAATATACCAACTACAACATTCATTGTAGAAAAAAATGATATGGCAATCAACCACATACTACGACTTGCATCAGGACTAGAATCAATGATCATGGGAGAAGATCAAATACTAGGACAAATTAAAACAGCACGTAAAAATGCAATAAAAAACAAGACAATAGGACCAAAACTTGAAAAACTCTTCACAAAAGCAATACATGTAGGACAATCCATACGAAAAAATACTCACATAAACGAAGGTGGAGTATCAATAGGAAGTGGAGCTGTTGAATTACTTGAAGAAAAATATGGATCACTTGAGGGTAAAAATGTACTAATTATCGGTGCAGGAGAAATGGGAACAGTAGTATCAAAAGCACTACTTGAAAAACAAACCAATGCAATGGTAGTAGCAAACCGTACATTTGACAAAGCACAAGCACTAGCAACAGAACTTGATGGAAAAGCAATACGTTTTGATAAACTTGATGATGCATTTTCAAACATTGATATAGTAATAAGTGCAACAGGAGCACCACATCCAATTATAAATAGAGAACGTCTTGAAAAAGTAGTAAACTCAGAACATCTTAAAGAAATGGTACTCCTAGATTTAGCAAATCCACGTGATATAGAAGATAACGTACGAGAACTAGAAGTTAAACTATATAACATAGATGATTTACGTTATATAACAGATAAAAACAAGGAAAAAAGAGTACAAGAAGCAATAAAAGCTGAAGCAATAATAGATGAAGAAACAATCCTACTAAAAGATAGTCTACGTGAAATGGAAATAACACCAATACTCTCATCACTAAATATTGAAGCTGAAAAAATCAGAAAACAAGAACTAGATAAGACACTACATATGATAAATACAAATGAAAAAGACAACAAAAAAATAGATAAACTTACACGAAGTATAACTGAAAAAATGCTCTTTAACATTATTGCAAATCTAAAACAAGCAGCAAAAAGTGATGATAAAAAAACTATTGAAGCTGCAAAAAAAATACTAATAGAATACGACACACAATAAATGTGTTAATCCCCCCCTATTTTTCCCATTTAATTCAAACTTTTTTTTATAATCTCTTAATTACCACTGAAAAAAATACTCTTTTTTTAAACTCTAAAAAAAAATAAATATAAAAATCTTAAAAAAAAATAGGTAAAAAAATATTTTAATAAAAAAAAAAGTAGTGAGGGTGAATGTAATTGTAAGATAGAAATTCAAATTCCTTATTTACGATCATCATATATAATTACAGTATCATCTACCTTACCTGCTCGTATATCCTCAAGACCAATATCTGCCATGTCAGCTGCCTTTGCAGGTGTTTTAGATCGTCCTATACCAGCTTTAAGTCTAACACCAGTTTTAGTATCAACACGTTCTAATGCATCACGTAAAATGTCATCTGATATATTATTTGACGGTGCCATATAATTATCTCCACCAATAAAGAAGCAAAGTCCTCCAATCTGACTTAATTCTACCATCAATGCATTAAGTACTTCATATACCTTAATTGATGTATCAAATGCTGTTTCAACATCAGTTAATAGTCCTGTTACATCATCAATATCAATATGTGCAATTTGAACATAGCTATCATCATCATCTACTAGTGAATCTATATTTAGTACTTCACATCGAGATGCACTTTGTGCACCTCCACCTTTCTGGATCATTTCTGTTGCTATTTTTTGTGCTTCATATGCTGTATCTGCTGATCCTACACCCATACTTATAGTTATTGGGTAACGGTTACGTATTGAATCTTGTATTAGTTTATGATCATCATAATCCATACCATTACTTATAGCTATTAGATTATCAAATCTGTTAAAAAATACAATTCCTCCATGTGCTCCAAATTCACGTTCTAAATCACCATATAGTCTTGATTGTAATGTTTGTAAATCTGGTTCAGCTCTTGGTCCTGGTGTTACAGTCCAAGGTCCATAATTATCTATTTGAATCAATGTAATTTGTATCATTCAATCACTTAAAATTAATTTTATTATTATTTTTGTGTTGTTTTATTTATTATTTGAAAAAGTTTTTTCTTTCGGGGAGATTATGTATGAAATAATTATAAAAAAGAAATAATTTTATTATAAAAAAAATGTAAAAAGATTTGTATAAATTCTAGATAAAAGGATATATTTTTTTATTATTATTATTTTTTTCATATGATTAACTTTATCTAAATTATCCCATTTTTTTTCTACTACATTTTTTTATCTTTCTTTATATTTTTATGAGTTTTATAAAAGTATTTTATGTGCTAGATTAATTTTATCATCAATTGTTTTTAGTATAATATTATCTAAAGATACTTTTGTGATATTTTCATCAATTATATTTATATATTTATCATCGCTAGTATTTATTATATAATGATTAAGAAAGTCTTTATATATTTGAGCTACTCCAACCGGATTAACAGGAAAACCTAGGGCTTTCATGAATTTTGCTGCAGGTCCTGATACTACTGTTTCTCCTATAAATGGTGATACTGCTGTTGTATGTACTTTTTTAAGTGCTTTTATAACTCCTGGCATTTGTATTATTGGATTTATTGATGTTATAGGATTTGATGGTCCTATTATTACCTGATCACTATTTTCAATTGCTTCAATAACACCACTTGCTGGTGTGACAGGTTCATACATCACATCTATTACTTCAGGTTTTGATTGATTTTCTATTAGAAATTCATGAAAATCCATAATAGCATCTGTAGTTTTAATTTTTACATTTGATTGTTCATTACTCATAGGTAAGATTGTAGATTTTATTTTAAGTGCATCTTTTTGTATTTTTATAGCTTCTTGTAGTGAATATTTTTTCATAAG
Organism: Methanosphaera cuniculi; assembly: GCF_003149675.1. Lineage (NCBI taxonomy): Archaea > Methanobacteriati > Methanobacteriota > Methanobacteria > Methanobacteriales > Methanobacteriaceae > Methanosphaera > Methanosphaera cuniculi. The sequence continues at coordinate 12,558 of NZ_LWMS01000020.1, forward strand.
TTCTGTTTTCTGAATTTTTATTGCACGATCTTTATCCCCTATTTTTAGAGTTTCATGATATCCTATTTTTTCTAGTGTTTCATGAGTTGTGAATGTGTCATCTTTTTGTCCATACCAAAATTCATCATTTATTAAATCTGCCATTGTATACATTACTGTATCAATATCTGCTGCAACATATACACCTGAGAAGTAGTTATTTTCAAGAGTATTTACAATAATTGTTAAATCTTCCGGTTTTACTACTTCTTTTATTCCTTGAAGTAGTTTTGGTGTTCCTGTTCCACCTGATAATACTGTGATCATTTTATATCAAAACCAATTATTTTTTTTATCTAAATGCATCATTTTCTGGGTCTCTTAGTATTTCACTTATCATTGATTCGCCAATATTACATGCTACATTTGTAAGATTATATCCACGTATTAATACTACACATAATCCACTATCTGCTTGTCCCATAATAAGTGATGCTGCTGATGCTAGTTCATCTGCTGTTGCTTCAATTGTACTTTGAAGAGGTTGTCCATATAAATCTACCATTCCTCTAAAATCAGTGCATGGATGCATACCACTAATACCAACAGCCACACCCATTGCTCCTACACGCCATGGTCTTCCCTGGGTATCTGATATTATTACAGCAGTTTTTTTACCACTTTTTTCATCTAAGTATTTTTTGATTTTCTGAGCACTTAAATCTGGATCAACAGGTAGTGGTGTTATATATCCTTCTTCACAGTTACTATTATCTACTGCTGAATTTGCACATATAAATCCATATGGTGTTTCTGTAATTATAAGACCTGGTAGACATTTTATTACATTTACTGTGTTATCTAGTATTACTTGGCATTGTTTTGGATCTTTTCCTGAAACTTCTGCCATTTTATAAGCTTCCATTGTTGGTGTTACATTCTCAAGTTTTACCAGGTTTCCCTCAGCTTTTGCAACTACAGTTTCTGCTACTACAAATATATCATCATCATGTATTTTAATTCCATTTTTTTCTATTGCTTCATATATTATTTCTTCAAGATTATCATCTTTTTTTATTATTGGAATATCTTCTATTCCCACTACCTCAATTTTCATTATTTCATGTTCTCCCTTTTGTTATTATATAGGTGTCTTATTTAATTTTAATAAATATTATCTATATTTGTTCATAAGATTTAAGAATTTTTATAATTATAAATATATAGTATTATGTCAAATGATGAACAGTTTTTTCAAGGTGTAGTTTTTAATCTTAAAAACTTCAAGAAAATAGAAGATGAACTTTATAATTTCCAAGTTGAACATCCAGAAGAATGTGTACCTCTTATACCATTTTTTAGTACAGAATATACAAATAAGCTTAATGAATTTTATGTATCTAATATGGTGGCTGCTAAGAGTTTTGATGATTACATGTTTAACGTTAGAATTAAGGGATTTCCTGCACTTATGCGTGAATTTATTATGAAACATCCAGAATTTAGTGATATTATAATAAGTTTTGATTAAAAAAAAAGAGTGTTAAATTTAAAATAAATAATTTAATTTGTTAAAAAAAAAGAAGGGTAGGAATCTTTTTTTTTAGTTTTCACTACCTTTTCCATATACTTTTGCATATTCATCTGGATTATTATATAATCCTAATGCTGCAAGAGCTCCAATTAGACCTTCTTTTCCTGTTATATATTCAACTCTTATACCATTATCTTCTGCTATTTTTTGAGCTTCATCTAATGATTTCATTGATTGTTTTGCTTCTATTGCATAATTTTGAACATCTTGAGGAACATCTAGTTTATCATATACTACAAATGCTGTTTTATCTGATAATGTTTTATTTTCTAGTTTAGTTTTAATTGTTTGTATTAGATCTTCTTCATCTTCTGGTTTTACTGCAAATGTTAGTATTATTGATACACAGTTTTTTGTCTTATTTGGATTTTCAGGAAATAGTTGACATGTGATATGTTCTAGGTATTTGTATCCTTTCTCATTTTGGATTTCATTTGCAATATTATTTGCAAGTGTCCATGTTGCTCCTTGTGTTGGTATGTCTGTATCATCTAGTCCTATTATAACTTTTTTATATTTTGGTGTTACTACTGCTGCACGTCCTACCTTGGATCCTCCACCTTTTTCATATATTTCAACTCTTTTTACACCAGATGCTTTTCCTCGACAAAATGCTGCTCCAACACCTGCACCAGCTAGTCCTGCATGTACTATTTTTATTTCATCATCATCAATTATTACATCACTTATTCCTGCTGCTTGAAAACTTGGTTTAAGTTCTAAATCTACATGTCCACATTTTACGATGTATGTGTGTTTATTTCCATCACGATGAGCATCTATTATTAGTGGACTTGTTCGCATATATTGTGTTATCATCCAGTCAGATCCTATGGGACATGGGTGATATTCTATTAGTTCAACTTTTTGCTCATCATCATCAGTTATTGTGATTATTTCATGATATGGTGTTATCCAGTCATCATCATATTTTTCTTTTAATTGAGAAGGTGTTAAAGTTTCCATATTTACCTATTTCCCTTTGAGTATTATTTTTTTTAATATATTTTTTTTATAAAAAATTTTGGTTTTATTCTTTTTATATTATTTTTTCCCTTTTTTTATCTTATTTAAGAGTATATTGATATTATATATTATTTATAAAAAAGAGAATTTATGGGGGTGAAATGTTTTTTTCTATCTTTACATTTAACATGTAATAAAGTATTTACTCTAGTACTTTTACAAGTTTTACTGCAGCTTCAACAGCACGTTTTCCATATTCAACTCTTTTATGAGCTTCAAGTCTTGTCATACCAGGTCCTGAAATACCAAGTGTTACAGGTTTGTTATATTGTAGTGATAAATCTGCAATTAAACGTGATGCTTGTGCTACAACAACTTGATCATGGTCTGTGTCACCTTCAATTACACATCCAAGTGTAATTACAGCATCTACATTTCCATCATCTAACATTTTCTTTATTGCTATTGGCATGTCAAATACTCCTGGTACTACTATTGTTTCTGTTATTTCTGCATCAAGGAATTTTGCATGTTGTTTTGCAAGCTCTAACATCATACTTGTTATGTCAAAGTTAAATTCTGCTACTACTGCTCCTATTTTAATCATGTTTTATCAAGCTCCATACTTTTTTTTATAAAAAATTAAATTATTGTAAAAATATTATTGTATTTTTTTTTATTCATTGTTACTTTTTATAATTAATATTATATAAGATATAAGACAAATGCTGACACTGAACTTATAACCATAATAGCTATAATGAATATTGCAATTAGTTTTACTCGTTCCATTGTATTCTAATCTCCCTTTTTTTTTGTAGTGTGTTGTGTTACCCTTTTTTTTAGTTAGTATTTTTTTTATATCTTTTTATTATTTTGTAGTGTTATATTTTTTTATAATTTAATTTTTATAATTTACTTGCAATGTATTCTGCCATTTGTTGTGTTGTTGCTTCTCCTCCCAGATCTGGTGTTACATTTACACCTTCTCGAATTACATCAATAAGTGTATTTTCAACACGACGTGCTTGTTCATTTTCTCCAAGATAATCTAGCATCATACAAGCTGATAGTATTGTTGCTGCAGGATCTGCAATACCTTGACCTGCAATATCAGGTGCTGAACCATGTACAGGTTCAAATAGTCCATTATTATCTCCTATATTTGCTGATGGTATCATTCCAAGACCACCTACAAGTCCTGCTCCTTCATCTGATAATATGTCACCATATAGGTTTATGGTTACTATTACTTGGAAGTCTAGTGGATTTGTTATTAGATACATTGCTGTTGCATCTACATAGAAATCATTTACATCAATATCAGGATAGTTTTCTGCTATTTTATAGAATTCTTCTTTAAATAGTCCATCTGATAGTTTTAATACATTTGCTTTATGTACACATGTAACTTGTGTTCTTCCTGTGTCTTTTGCATATTTAAATGCGTAGTCACATATTTTATCTGATGCTTTTTTGGTGATTTTCTTTCGTGCTATTGCTCCTTCAGGGGTTAGTTCTTCATCACCAATATATAGATCTTCTGTGTTTTCACGTACTATCATGAAGTCTATATCACCATATTTATCAGGTTCAAGTGATTTTACAGGTCTTAGATTTACAAATGTTTCAAGTTCACGTCTTAGTCTTACAATTACATCTGCTGCTGTTTCTCCTGCTGCTCCAAAAAGTACTGCATCTGATTTTTTTGCTATTTCTATTGTTTCATCAGGTAGTGCTACGCCTGTTTTTTCTTTACATGCATCTCCACAATCTGCATATGTGTAGTTAAATTCTATTGGAAGTTTATCTAGTATTGTGATTGTTGCTTCTACAACTTCAGGTCCTATTCCGTCTCCGCCTAGTACTGCTATATTATACATAATTATTTTTCCTCATTAAATCTTGTTTTATTTAGATAATCTATTAATCCACCATTTTCTAATATTTCAAACATGAATGGTGGTAGTTTACTTGTTGTATATTCTTTGTTGGTGGTTATATCATCTAGTAGTCCATTTTCAAGGTCTAGTTTTATGATGTCTTCTTCCATAATGTCATCTGTTCCTTCTGGTACTTCAACTAGTGGTAGTCCTATGTTTATTGCGTTACGATAGAAGATTCTTGCAAATGATGCTGCTACTACTGCTGTTATTCCAGCTGCTTTTAGTGCTATTGGTGCATGTTCACGTGATGATCCACATCCGAAGTTTGTTCCTGCTACCATTATGTTTCCTTTTTCTATTTTATCTTTGTAGTGAAGGTCATATCCTTCCATTACATGTTTTCCTAGATCTTCAGGATTACTTAATGTTAGGTATCGTCCTGGTAAGATACTATCGGTGTCTATGTCATTACCTAGTTTTAGTACTTTTCCTTCTATAATTTTTTCCATTCTTATTCAACTCCTAATTCCTTTTTTTTATGTTTATTTTTTTTCTGGTGCTGTGATGTGTCCTGTTATTGCACTTTCTGCTGCTACTATTGCTGAGCTTAGGTATACTGATCCTTCTGGGCTTCCTTGTCTTCCTTTGAAGTTACGATTAGATGTTGATAGACTTACTTCTCCATCTCCAATTAGTCCTATGTGTCCTCCTAGACATGGTCCACAACATGGGTTACATACTAATGCTCCTGCTTTTACAAATATGTCTATTAGTCCTTCATCTAGTGCTTGTTGGTAGATTGTTCTTGATGCTGGTATTACAAGTGCTCGTACTCCTTTTTTGATGGTGTTTCCTTTAAGTACACTTGCTGCTTGTCTTAGGTCGTTTATACGTCCATTGGTACATGATCCTATGAATATTTGATCAATTTCTACATCTTCAACTTCACTTGCTGGTTTTACGTTATCTACATAGTTTGGACATGCTACTTGTGGTTCTAGATCTTCTACATCAATGTCTATTACTTCAAGTGATGGTGCATCTGCATCAGTTGAGACTTTTGTGTATGGTTTGTTTGTTCTTCCTTTTAGGTATGCTTCTGTTTTTTGATCTGGTTCTATTAGTCCAGTTTTTGCTCCCATTTCTATTGCCATGTTACTTAGTACCATTCGGTCATCTACGTCCATGTTTGCAATTGTATCTCCTGTGTATTCTGCTGCTTTGTATCGTACACCGTCTTGTCCTACTTGTCCTATGATGTTTAGTATTACATCTTTACTTGTTACGTTTTCTTTTAGTTGTCCGTTGATGTTAAATTGGATTGTTTCAGGTACACGGAACCATAGTTGTCCTGTTGCAAATACCATTGACATGTCGGTTGATCCAATTCCTGTTGAAAATGCACCGAGTGCTCCATAAGTACAGGTGTGTGAGTCGCATCCTACTATTACATCTGATGGTACTACGTGTCCTTTTTCTGGTAGTACTTGGTGACATACTCCTTCATATACATCATAGAAGTTGTCGATTCCTTGTTCTTTTACAAATTCTCTGAGCATTTGATGGTTTTCTGCTGCAACTAGTGTGTCTGCTGGTACTTGGTGGTCAAATGGTATTACTATTTTTTCAGAATCCCATACTTTGTCTGTGTTTATATCTTTTAGTGCTTGTAGTGTAAGTGGTCCTGTTAGGTCATGTATCATAGCTACATCTATGTCTGCCATGATTATTTCGCCTGCTTCGACTTTTTCTTGATTTGAAGCTTTTGCTAATATTTTTTCTGACATTGTCATTGACATGTTATCTTCTACCTTCCTTTTTTTTGTTAATTTTTTTTTTAAATGTAAAAACTTTGTATTTTTTTTTAATACTATAATCAAGTATTTTAAGCCCTTTTTTTGTGTAATTTTATTTTTTTCTAAAATTAGTGTTAACTTATTTTTTTCAAGGTTTAAAATTATAGTTCTATAATATATTTATTTCTGATTTTCTTTTTTATTATCTTTTTTTATTATATGTGAAAAAATAGGATGTGAAATTATTATCATGATAATTTTAAATTTTAGATAAGTTTTAAATTTTATAATATTATATTTTATAACAAAATAGTATAAAAATAAAACAAAAGCATACTTATAATAATTAAAAAATAGTAAAAATCATAATATTTATAAGTAATATATAACAAATATAATAATACTTATTACTTATCATGTGCTAACAAAACAGCCATTTAATATAAGAAACAAAAACCTAAATAAAGACAATTTTATATTATTATAATATATATTATAGTAACAAAAAAAAGAAAACTTTTAAAAATATGATAAGTATAAAAAAAAATAATAAAATATTAGAATATTAAATCATAAATCCCCATAAAAAAAAATTTAAATTATTATAATGATAAACCAAAAAGACAAAACCTCTTTTTTAAAATAATCAAAAAAATTTACATATAAAAAAAAATAATATTTTTTATAAAATTCAAAAAGAAAATGTTTATATTAATTATTAAACTAAGAAAAAAAGATCACCAAAAAAATGTAGTAAAACAGCATATGATAACTTAGAAAAAAATGATGATATAACAACCACTTTAAAAAGCAATTCACTATAATAAAATTTTATATGTAAAAAAACTTAAATTATGAAAAAAAACACTTCATAAATTATACACTACACCTAAAAAAAAATTTTATAGGGATTAAAATATTAAATAACACCATATATGTGAGGTATCAAACACAATGGCAGAATCAAATGAGGATGAAATAATAATAACAGAAGATGAAATAAAAGATGCTTACCAACAAGTCAAAGAAAAAGTAGAATACAAACAATTTAAACAACGAGTAGAATTACACCTTGATACATACAAAGACTCAGCATTCATGTCAAAAGATGGAATACTAGATATGGCAATACAAGAATTTGAAGAAGGACAAAACATCCAACAAACACACACAAATCAAGTAGAAAAAATAAGCCAACTTATTGAAGGAAATGGAAACATCAGCATACAAGGAAGATTACTAGCAATATCAAACATTAAAACATTTAAAACCAAAGCAGGCAAAGAAGGAAAAGTAGCAAATCTAACAGTGGAAGATGATACAGGAAAAGTACGTGTAGTTATGTGGACAGATAACATGAAATACATGAACCGAATAAAGGAAGGAGACATAATAAAAGTCAACAACCTTGAAGTTCAAAAAGGCTACACAGGAGATCTAGAAGTTGTAATGAGAAGCAACTCATCAATACAAGTACTACCAGAAGAAGCAGCACCAAATGCACCAAAATATGAAGAAAAAATAACAAAACTTGGTGACATCAAAGAAGATGGTGAATATAATATAATAGCAAGAATCATCAAAATTGGAACAGAACGTGAAATACCAAAAGATGATAAAACACTCAACCTCATCACACTAACACTCATGGATGACACAGCAAACATGGAATTTACACTATGGAACAAAGACATAAACCTAATAGATACACTAGATTTACAAGAAAATGATACAATTAAAATACTAAAAGCACGAGCACAATACAGATACAACCAAATGGGACTAACTAATAGTTGGAATGGAAGAATAGTAAAAGGTGACTATGATCTTCCTGAATATAAACAGGAAATTCTAAAAATAGGTGATGCAAAACCAGCAGAAGATGTAACAATCCTAGGAATAATCACACGTGTATATGATCCAATAACATTCCAAAGAAAAGATGGAACAGATGGAAAAGTACGAAGTATAGAAGTAGCAGATACAACAGGAAAAATACGTGTAACACTATGGAATAAAGAAACAGAAATAGCAATGGATAAAGGAGATATCATCAAAATTGAAGATGCAAACATAGAAGAAGATGACTACAACGATGGAGTACGTCTAAATACAGGATGGAATGCATCAATAAAAATAAACCCAGACATAGATACACAAACACATGATGAACTAAAAGCACTCATAAATACAACACCAACACCAATAGAAGATGCACTAGACATAAATCAAGAAGAAGGACGAGACATAGATGTAATAGGAAGAATTCTAAGTATTGCCGATATTCGTGAATTTGAAAGATTTGATGGAACAACAGGACAAGTAAGAAGTCTTGACATTGCAGATGACACTGGTGCAATACGAACATCACTCTGGGATGAAAAAGCAGATATAAACCAATCACTAGGTGATGCAATAAAAATAGAAAATGCAAAAACACGTGTTGGACAATCTAAAATGGAGTTAAGTGTAGGAAGATCATCAAGAATAATAACACCATCAGATGAAGAAGTAGCAAAACTACCATCATATGAACAACTAGCAGAAGAACGCTACCATGAAAAAACACTAAAAGAACTAGAAGATGGAGAAACTGACGTAAAAGTTAAAGTCAGAATCATGGATATAGGAGAAATAAATACATTCTCACGTGATGATGGAACAGATGGAAAAGTACGAAGTATCTATGTTGCAGATAATACAGATCAACTACAAGTATCATTATGGGGAAATGACACTGATCTAAAATTCCCAGAACAAGCAGCAATAGTAATAGAAAATCCAAGAATACAACTCCAAGGAAACGATGAACTACGTCTAACCGTAGCATCAGATACAAATCTACGTCAAGCAACACAAGATGAAGCTCAAAGTATACCAACAGTACATGAAATACGAAACAAACTATACCCAGAAAAAGCAATAGAAGACATAGATGATGATGATAGACACATCCGCATAAAAGCAAATATCCAAGAAATTGATGGTGAAAATATACTACATCCAATGTGCCCATACTGTCATAAAGGAGCAACCAGAAGTGAAAATGGATTTGAATGTAATAGTTGTGGACAAGAAATAGAAACACCAGAATACTTAATGATTATAAAAACAGTACTAGAAGATGAAACAGGAACAATCTCAGCAACATTCTTCAGAAAAGAAGCAGAAGAACTAATTAGCACAACAACAGATGAAGTAATTGAAATCTTTGAAAAAACAGGAGATGAATCATCACTAGCTGCAAAAATAGAAGATCTCATAGGACATGAAGTAACAATTGTAGCAGATGCACAATTTAATGAATATGAAGAAGATGTAAAACTCAACGTTAAAAAAACAGAAATAGTAGTATAAAAAAAAATTAATATAAAATCTACATATACATAATAAATATATTAGGAAAACGATACCCATGACAAACAAAGAAGAAGAAATAATAGAAGAAAAAATAGAACTAGAAGACTTACCAAGTGTAGGAGAAAAAACAGCACAAAAACTCAGAGATGCAGGATTTGGAGATATGATGCGTCTTGCAACAGCAACAGCAAAAGAGTTAAGCGTAAAAGTAGAAATTGGAGAAGGAGTAGCAGCAAAAGTAATTGAAGCTGCACGAAAAGCTGAAAAAATAGACTTTGAAAGTGCATTTGAAGTATCCCAAAGAAGACTTGATGTAGGACGTATCACCACAGGAAGTAAAGGACTCGATGAACTCATCGGTGGAGGAATAGAAACCCAGTCTATTACAGAAGTATATGGAGAATTTGGATCAGGAAAAAGTCAAATATCACATGAACTTGCAGTAACCACACAACTACCAGTTGAAGAAGGTGGACTTGATGGAGATGTAGTATTCATAGATACAGAAAACACATTTAGACCAGAACGTGTAGCACAAATTGCAACAGGATTCGGACTTGATGTTGATGAAGTACTAAAAAGAATACACGTAGCACGAGCATTTAACAGTAGTCACCAAATATTAATGGCTGATAAAATTAATGAACTCATACAAAGTGGAGTACCAATTAAACTTATCATCATAGATTCTCTAATGGCACACTTTAGAGCAGAATATGTTGGTCGTGAATCACTTGCAACAAGACAACAAAAACTAAACCAACACCTACACACACTACAAACAATAGCAAACTCATATAATGTTGCTGTACTAATTACAAACCAAGTACAATCAAAACCTGATGCATTCTTTGGAACACCAACAAAAGCTGTTGGAGGACACGTTCTAGGACACGCATCAACATACAGAGTATTACTTAAAAAAGGATTATCAGGAAAAAGAGTAGCAAGACTTGTAGATAGTCCACATTTACCTGAAGGTGAAGCTGTATTTAAAGTAACAACAGAAGGACTTGTTGACTAGATATAGTATTTAAATTTTAACCCCCCCTCCCCGTATCTTTTTTTTTATTCACTAATAATTTTTTTTAATATATGATAATTAATATATATTATTTATAACAAACATTAGGTTTAGCTTAACTTTTTTATTATAAATGGAAATGTTATAATTTTTTTTATTTTTAAATAATTAAAGGAGGATTTATTTTAAAATGGCTAGTGCAATTGAAATTATTTTAATTCCTACCCTCATGATAGTTATAGGATATCTATTTAAAAGACTTGGTATTTTAAAACCTCAAGATAGTAATGTTTTATCATCTATTGTAATTACTGTAAGTATGCCTGCTATGATATTTCTTAACTTATCTAAGGCAACTATTCATCCAAGTTTAGGAATACTTCCTATTACATCAATTATTATAAGTGTTATTGGAATGATTATTGCATATGCTTATTGTAAAAGTCGCAGTTATGATAAGATTAAAACATGGACCATTATGATTGCTGCTGCTATGATGAATACTGGATTTATTGGTTATCCAATTACTCTTGGTGTATTTGGTGAAGAAGGTTTAATTCATGCAATTTTCTTTGATCTTGTAACACCTATTCTTTTCGTAGCTTATGGTATGATTCTTGTACGTGAATTTGGTGGAGATCGCAAACGTGTTATTCGTGAAGGTCTTACATTTATGCCACTTTGGGGTGTAATATTTGGTCTTATTGCTAATGCTGTGCATTTTCAACCAGGCTATGTAATTGGAAGTACTCTTAACTATCTTTCAGAATCTACAGTGCCACTTATCATGTTATCACTCGGTTTAACTATTAATTTCCGAGATGTTAAAAAGTATATGAGTGATTCAGTTGTTGTATCAGCTATCAGATTACTTATTGCACCATGTATTGTATTTATTACTTTTAGTTTGTTACATATAACTGGTATGGTATTTGATGTTTCAGTTTTAGAAAGTGGTATGTCTACTGCTATGACAGCCCTGGTTCTTGCTATCACATATAAGCTTGATGATAGACTTATGAGTTCAATTATCCTTGTTGATGTTCTTCTTAGTTTAATTACATTAACATGTTGGATTTCACTCATAATGTAAAAGGTAATTTATTTTTAGTTTAGACTAAAATTAAATTTTTATTTTTTATTTTTTTTAAAAAATTAATTAATTCGTTTTTATACAAACAACATATAATTATATATATGAAGAAAACTTAATTTTAAAATATAGGATATAATTTGTTAAATTTTTAATAGTTAACAAGAATTTTTTTATAGATTTTTTAGAAAAAAAAATCCGATTTTTATATAATAAAACATCATAGTCTTATTAAATAGGTGATTTAACTTGGCAGATAATAATAACGAAGAATTACGTATTGGAGTTTACACATGCCACTGTGGAGTAAACATTGGTGGAGTAGTAGACTGTGCAGAAGTAGCTAAATATGTAGAAGACCTTCCTGATGTAGTAATCTCACGTGAATACAAATACATGTGCTCAGACCCAGGACAAAAATTAATTCAAGATGATATTAAAGAATTAGACTTAAACAGAGTTGTAGTAGCAGCATGTAGTCCACGTTTACACGAACCTACATTCAGAAGATGTGTAAAAGAAGCAGGATTAAACGAATTCTTATTCGAATTTGTAAACCTAAGAGAACAAGACTCCTGGGTACACGGAGACGATCCTGTAGGAGCTACAGAAAAAGCAAAAGATTTAGTACGTATGGGAGTTGCAAAAGTAAGATTACTCAACCCACTAACACCTGAAGTAGTATCAGTAACCAAAACAGCAATGGTTATTGGTGGAGGAATTGCAGGTATTCAAACCGCACTCGACTTAGGAGATATGGGATTCAAAACTTACCTTGTAGAAAGAAACCCAACATTAAGTGGAAGAATGGGACAACTCGATAAAACATTCCCTACACTTGACTGTTCAATGTGTATCTTAGCACCTAAAATGGTAGATGCAAGTAAACACCCAAACATTGAACTACTCGCATACTCAGAAGTAGAAGACGTAGATGGATACATCGGAAACTTCAAAGTAACAGTAAAACAAAAAGCAAGATATGTAAATGCTGAAACCTGTACAGGTTGTGGAGTATGTCAAGAAGTATGTCCAATTGAAATACCAAACTACTTCGATGAAGGAACCGGTATGGTAAAAGCAGCATACATCCCATTCCCACAAGCAGTACCTCTTGTTGCAACAATCGACAAAGACTACTGTATCAACTGTCACTTATGTGACAAAGCATGTGAAATCGGAGCTATTGAACACGATCAAGAACCTTCATACGTAGATCTTGAAATCGGTACAATAGTAGTAGCAACAGGTTACGACCCATTCGATGCAGAAGAAAAAGAAGAATACTTATTCGGTCAAGCTGAAAACGTAATTACCGGATTACAAATTGAAAGATACATCAACGCATCAGGACCAACACAAGGACACGTTATCCAACCTTCATCTGGAGAAACACCAAAAAGAGTTGCTTTCTTACAATGTGTAGGATCACGTGACGAAAAAGTTGGAAACCCATACTGTTCCAGAGTATGTTGTATGTACGCAATGAAAAACGCACAATTATGTGTAGACCACGAACCAGATACCGAAGTAGCTATATACTACATTGATATCCGTTCATACGGTAAAGGATACGAAGAGTTCTACAGACTATCACAAGAAAAATACGGAATTAAATTCATCAGAGGAAAAGCAGCACAACTTATTGAAAACCCTGATAAAACAATCACCGTACGTGCAGAAGACAGTCTCCTCGGAAAAATCACAGCATTCACATACGACCTTGTTGTGCTATCCGTAGGACTTGTACCTCCAAAAGGACAAGACGAACTTAGACAAACACTCGGAATTTCTAAAAGTGCAGACGGCTTCTTCATGGAAGCTCACCCTAAACTTAGACCAGTTGACACCATGACAGACGGTATATACCTTGCTGGTGTAGCACAAGGTCCTAAAGATATTCCTGACTCAGTATCACAAGCATCAGGAGCAGCAGCAAGAGCAGCTATTCCTATGATTAAAGGAGAAGTAAACATTGAACCTATCATCGCAGAAGTTGACAAAGACAACTGTGGTGGATGTGAAATCTGTATTGAACTATGTCCATTCGGAGCACTATCCATTGAAGATGATGGTAAATGTGGAGTAAACGTAGCATTATGTAAAGGATGTGGAACCTGTGTAGGAGCATGTCCAACAGGTGCACTTGATCAAGCTCACTTCAAAAACAACCAAATCCTTGCACAAATTGAAGCTGCATTCGGAAAATTATAAGTATAGAAATTTTAACTTAGAAAAAAACACTATACATATTGACTGTTGAATAAAACTTTTGTACTCAGACGATTAAAAAGAAAAGACACATTTTAGGAGAATTATTCTCCTACCACAATCTTTTCTTTAAAAAGAAAATAAAAACAAACTTTTTTTAAAAATTTAATTAAAACCTTTCTTTATAAAATATATACTTAAAATATGAAAAACTAATTATAAGATTAAAAACATAATAAAAAAATATAGTATATAAATATTGGAAGAATATTACAATAGAATACCTATCATTATTTTTACGGAGGAATATTATATAATGTCTAATTTTGAAGAAGCACAAGAAATAGAAAATTTAACAAGACAACACCACGATTGGATGAAAAATAGTTTAAACCTTATTGCATCAGAAAACATAACAAGCCGAGCAGTAAGAGAAGCAATGGCATCAGATCTATCCCACAGATATGCTGAAGGACTTCCAGGAGAAAGATTATATGAAGGATGTACATACATCGATGCAATAGAAGATATAACAATAGATTTATCAAAAAAACTATTTGGAGCAGAACATGCAAATGTACAATCAACATCAGGAGTAATAGCAAACCTTGCAAGCTTCTTTGCAACAACACAACCTGGTGATCGTATAATGTCAATCAACGTACCAGAAGGAGGACATATAAGTCACGCTGGAGTAAGTGCAGCAGGAGTACGTGGACTTAAAATATCATCAATACCAATGGATACAGAAACAATGAATGTAGACATTGACAAAACACAAGAAAAAATAAGAAGACTTGAACCTAAAGTAATAGTACTTGGAGGAAGTTTATTCTTATTCCCACACCCAGTATCAGAAGTTGTAGAAACAGCACAAGAAGTAGGAGCACGTGTAATGTATGATGGAGCACACGTACTAGGACTTATTGCTGGAAAACAATTCCAAGATCCAATAGCAGAAGGAGCAGATATTGTAACAGGAAGTACACACAAAACATTCCCAGGACCACAAGGTGGAATCATCCTATGTAAAGAAGATCTACATAAAAAAATAGATAACTGTGTATTCCCAGGACTTGTAAGTAACCACCACCTCCACCATATGGCAGGATTAGGAATTGCAACAGCAGAAATGCTAGAATTTGGAGAAGACTACGCAAAACAAACCGTAAATAACGCTCAAGCACTAGCACAAGAATTATATGATCTTGGATTTAACGTACTATGTGAAGATCAAGGATTTACCAAATCACACCAAGTAGTAATGGATGTAAAAGAACTAGGCGATGTTGCTAAAATGGCAAAAACACTAGAAGCAAACAACATTATACTTAACAAAAACCTCCTCCCATGGGATGACGTAAATGACAGTGCAAACCCATCAGGAATAAGAATGGGAACACAAGAGTTAACCCACAGAGGATTTAAAGAAGACAACATGAAAGATGTAGCAGAATTCATAAAAGCTGTAGTAATGGATGAAAAAGATGTAACAGAAGATGTAACAAACTACATGCAAGACTACACAACAGTACACTACACCTTTGATGAAGGCGAAGAAGGATACGATTACATCCAATTCTAAGAAAAAAAAATTACCAAAAAATAAAGGAGAAAAAACATCATAAAACTTCTCCCCAATTTTTTATTTCTTTTTTTAGTATAAAAAAAGAAAGAACACTAACTTTTTTTTTATTCCACTTCACATCATACTACTCAAAAAAAAGTAGTATTATATCTAATTTACCAACAAAATCACTAATTTTATTTAAATTAAATACTTAATATATAATAATATAAAAAAAAATGAATGAAATCAAAATAAGTGATGAGAGGGTAATAAATGGTAAATATATTCACAGACTCAGTTACAAAAACTGTTAAAACAATAATACTCTTTATACTTGAAGTTATCATATTTCTAGACTTAAACAATCTATTTGATATTATAGGAATTATAGACTTCAAAACTGCTTTTCTCATAATTTTAACAGTCTCAGTAATAAATGCCATACTCTGGCCAATAATATCATACTTCTCACTAAACTTTTTTGTCTTAACATTTGGTATTGGAACATTTATAATAGATGGAATAATACTATTAATTCTAAGTTATTTTATACATGGTTTTATAATGGAACCTGCTGATTTTATAACAGCACCACTTCTAATTGGTATTATAAATTCAGGTCTTGCTATTATTCTAAATTTTGACAATGAAGAAATATACTACCGGAATATTATTCGAAAAAGATTTGATAAATCAGATGATGAACAACCAGACAAACGTGGATTTATCTTTCTTGAAATAGATGGATTAGCATATGATGTATTAGTTGATGCAATAAAAAATGATGATATGCCAACTGTAAAAAGTATGCTGGAGGATGATTCACATCATCTTATTAAATGGGAAACAGATTTATCAAGTCAGACAAGCTCATCACAAGCTGGAATTTTACATGGAAATAACAATGATATACCAGCATTTCGTTGGGTTGAAAAAGACAATAATAATAAAATAGTATCATCAAATGGATTTGGAGACTCAGGACTAATTGAGGAGCGAATATCAAATCATCATGGTCTTTTATCTGAAAATGGTGGTAGTAGATGTAATCTCTTTACAGGAGATGCACCAGATTTTATATTAACACTAAGTAAACTATCAGATAGACATGTTTTACATACAAAAACATGGTATTACCTGTTTTCAGAGCCATACTTCATAGCACGTGTGATATCTTTAATGTTATGGGATATACTTGTTGAAATATTTTCACGAATATACCATAGACTTAAAAATATAAATCCACGCCTAAAACGACGAGGACTTAAATACTTTATAGCACGTTTTGGTGCAAATGTAATAATGCGTGAAGCAGCAACATCTGCAATAATAGGAGATGTACTTGATGGAGAATATGATAAAGTTTATACAACCTACATGGGATATGATGAAATAGCACATCATAGTGGAATACGAGATCCTGATGCATTCTATGCACTAAGACAAATTGATAAACAATTTAGTAATATTAAACGTGTAATAGATTCAGCAAATCGTAAATATGAGCTAATCATACTATCAGATCATGGACAATCAGTAGGACCAACATTTAAGATGAAATACAAATTAACACTAGAAGATTTAGTACGAACATATCTACCTGAACATACAAAGATTCATAGTATATTATATTCAAACAATGATCACATATTTGATAATGTAAGTTTATCAACACACTTAAAACAAAACAGAAACAGAATTAAAGAAGAACATGAAAAACTAAGAGAAGTTGCAGAAATACTAAGAAATAAAAAAGATAGGCTACTAGATCGAAAATTCTTTAATGAAGCTGAACCTATGATAAATAAAATTGAAGATATAGCAAATAGTATGGGATTTGATATAGATTTAACACATGATGATGTAGTAGATATTGATGAGGTTGAAACAATAGTATTAGCTTCAGGAAATCTAGGATTAATATATTTCACACAGTGGAATAAACGCTTAACATATGAAAAAATAAATGATGCATTCCCTGGTCTTATCCGTGGACTTGCATCACATCCCGGAATAGGATTTATAATGGTAAAAAGCTCGGTATATGGAACATTAGTATTTAATGATGATAACATATACTACTTAGATGATGATTATTATAAATATCCTAATGATAGATTCCTAGATAAATATGGTGATAATATTGCAGATCATCTTAGACGTACAGATAGTTTTAAACATGTGCCAGATATTCTTGTAAATAGTACATATAACGTTGATGATGATCAGGTTTATGCATTTGAAAATCTAATTGGAAGTCATGGTGGAGCTGGTGGAACACAACAATATCCATTCATATTTGCACCTAAATCTTGGAATCCTAGTAAACCAATTATTGGAGCTGAAAATGTTCATAAATTCTTCAAAAATGAGATGAATAAGATATGGGATGAAGAAGAAAAATTAAAAGAAAATAAATAACTTTAATTTTTTTATAAAAGAATATAAATTTTTATTCTTTTTCTATTTTTTTTATATATTCAACTATTTTGTCTGGTTGATATACTGTTTTTATGTTTTCTATTGTTGAGAGTTTTTGAGTATTTTGTGCATCTATTTTTCTTATGTAAAGTTCTATTTTTTCATCAACTACTAATGCATCATTTATACAAATATCCTTACATATATGACAACTAACACATTTTGACTTATCAATATATGGAGGATTAATTGCATCATTTGGACATAGTCTCATTGGAATACAATTTTCATGTACTACACATCTATCTTTTCTGATATATGGTGGTATTGTAGTTGTTATTAGACCTGGTGTTTGATCAACAGGTAAGACTATTAGTGGTATTTGACCTTTTCCAGATTGAGCTGCTATGTTTGTAATAAGAGTATCTGCAATTCCATGTACAATTTTTGCTGTACTATTTGCTGTTAATGGTGCTATTATTATTACATCATACTTCTGATGTGTAAGTTTACCAGATAACGGATAGCTAAATTCTTGATCTTCATCTTTAATATGCTTATTTTCGTAGTTTAAAGATACAATATTTTCTATTTTTTCATTGAATCCATAAAGTTGTATTACTTCATCTGCTGCTTTTGATGTTGTAATTGTAACTATATTATCATCTAATGCTAGATTTTCAAGTATACTGAGAGATTCAGCTAGAAAGTGTCCTGCTCCTGTTATTGCCCATAATATTTTCATAAATAATCAACATATTTCTCCTAATTTTTTCCTAGTTTAAGTGGTATTTTTTAGTTTTAAGTGTGATTCGTGTTATTTCATAAAATGAATTTATTCTAAACCAGAATGAATTTGTACCAATACCTCTATTTGTATATTGTATCATATCACCTACCTGATATGTGTCAACTGGATATTTTCTAAAATTACGACCACGTATTGGTGTTCTGATTCCTGGTAATTCAAACTGTCCTCCATGTGAATGTCCTGAAAGTTGTAGTATGAATGGTTTAAGTTTTGCTGTTGTATCAGCAAAGTCTGGTTCATGTGCAAGCATTATAGCAGGTGCATCATAATCTAGTTTTGATTCTACCTTTTTAATATCATCATATCCTACTGTTATACTATCAACTCCTGCTATTTGAAGTTTATCAGATCCACGTTTTATTGTATAAATATCATTATCAAGATTTATAACACCAGCATTTCTAAGTGCCCATCTTACAGCTTCTGGATTTGTCCAATGATCATGATTTCCAAGAACAGATAATGTAACATCTTTTGGTTGTAGTTTAGATAATGAATCTGTAAGTTGATTTAGATATTCATTAGCTTGGTATGATAGAAAATCACCAGTAAGTACCACACAATCTGGTTCTAGATTATTTATTATCTGCACTACACCATCAAGTTTTTCCTTATTTAACCACTGTCCTAGGTGTATATCTGTTATTTGCACGATTTTATATCCATCAAATTCCCCAGGTAGTTTATTTGATGATATGACAAGATCTACTATTTTAAAGTGTTTGGGATTGAATTTTCCCATATTTAGTAATGTTCGTGCATTGTTCATAAATGTTTGAAGATCATATCTAAACTTCATATTATGATTTATTTGAAAGTGATTTTCATCCCTGTTTGTCTGTGTATTTTTGTTGTTGTTATTCATATTCTCTTCACGACTTCTATTGTTGTATTAGTTGTTATCTTATTTTTCTTTATTGTGTTTTTAGGTAGTTCTATTATATATTTTGTTTGATTATTTTTTGGTATATACATTTTCCATGGTGGAAGGGTAACATATTCAAGTATTTTATTATCTTCACTTATATATAAAATATCTATTGTTTTTTTCATGAAAAATGTATGAATCGATGAGAAGTGTCTTTTAGATGTTTTCTGAGTAAATAATAGTGGTTTTATCGTATTTTTAAACATTAAACCTATAAGTCTTTTATAGAAGTTTGATGCATATTCAAGTTTTATATGTTTTTGTTCAATTTTATTGTTATAAATTACTAGTTCGTACATGATATATTAATATTTAGTTATATATTTTTCATAATAATTAAAATTATAGTAGAAATACATATAATATAATATTTAGTAGTTTTAAAAAATCTTAAATATAAATTAAAAAGAAATATAGTAACATTACTATAAAAAATAAATCAAATAATACAAAAAAAAATATAACTTGATATAATATATATTTTTTTTAAAAAAAAGAAAGGGACTTGTAAAATAAAAAATACATACTTTACAAGAAGGAACTTACAAAAAAATAATAGTAAAATAATAACAATTACAAAAAAAACCTCAAACAACTCTTTAAAAGGTGTACAAATGAGAAATATAAAAATAGAAAAAGCTGTACAAAATATAGCAGCAAACGATGAAATCGAAATAGTAGAAAGAAAAGGAATCGGACACCCAGACAGTATAAGTGATGGAATAGCAGAAGCAGTAAGCCGAACACTATCAAGAACATACAAAGAAAAAGTAGGACATGTACTACACCACAACACAGACGAAGTACAACTTACAGCAGGAGAATCTGATCCTAAATTTGGTGGTGGACAAATCATCAAACCTATACAAATACTATTAACAGGAAGAGCAGCAAATGAATTCACACTACCAAATGGTGAAACACACAAAGTAGGAGTAGACTACATAGCAATTGAAGCTGCAAAAAAATTCCTAGATGAAACAATCATAAACCTAGACATAGACTACGGAACAGTAGTAGAATGTAAAATAGGACAAGGATCAGCAGATCTAAGAGATGTATTCCAAAGACCTAACGCAATACCATCAGCAAACGACACCTCATTTGGAGTAGGATTCTACCCACTAACAGAAACTGAAAACCTAGTACTAAAAACAGAAGAACTTCTAAATTCAAAAGACTTCAAAAAAGATCACCCTTATGTTGGAGAAGACATAAAAGTAATGGGATTACGTGAAAAAGACGAAATCACACTTACAATTGCATCAGCATTTGTATCAAAATATGTAGATGATGTAGATGCATATCTAAACATGAAAGATGAAATCAACAACATCGTAGCAGATTTAGCAGCAAAAGAAACAGACCTAAGCGTTGAAACACTTATCAACACAGCAGATGATGAAACCAAAAAAGACGAATCAGGATACTACCTTACAGTAACAGGTACAAGTGCAGAAATGGGAGATGATGGATCAGTAGGAAGAGGAAACAGATCAAACGGACTCATCACACCAAACAGACCAATGTCAATGGAAGCAACATCAGGTAAAAACCCAATTAACCACGTAGGAAAAATCTACAACCTTCTATCTAACGAAATCACACGTGAAGTATACAGTGATGTTGAAGGAGTAAAAAATATAGATATGGTAATACTCAGTCAAATAGGAAAACCAATCGACCAACCAAGAACAGCAACAGCTCACATCCAAACAGAAGATGGATACACAATTGATGAAATCGAAGAAGATGTAACACGTATCATCGACAGATGGCTTGAAAACATCACAGACATCAAAGACTTCATGCTTGAAGGAAAACTAAGAACATTATAAAAAAAATAGAATTCTTACCTCTCCCCCACTTTTATTAAATCTTTTTTTTCTAAATCAAAAAAAAAACAATTTTCTTTAATTATTAATATAACTTTTTTGAATAAAAAACCTAATTTTAAAAATAAAATCACTCATTTTGAAATAAACAAAATATAGTCACTATTAAGCTTAAAAAACACGTGAAATAAACTTAATTTTTTAAATACTAAAAAATAAAAAAGGGGGAATAAAATCAACTAATTTCTATATATAAAGTTTATAATCAAAAAAATACTAATTTTAAGAAAAAAAGTCTTATGAAATACAAATATTTCACCCTTTTAAGATACTATTATTAAAAGAAGACCTAATTTAACATAACTTAACATAAATACTTACCTACTTTTTTTTAAGTTAAAAAAAATTATCTTATTATTAGCAAATATTTATTAACTAAAATATTGATAAATAATAAGTGCAAAAAATCTTTAAATAAAATGAATTTTAATAAAAAAATAACATATTTCCTGTATGTCTATTTTTTTTAAGGTAATATTCTATTTTTTATAAAAAAAATTTACTTTAATTTAATGTTTTAAATTTTTTTTTATTTATTAATCTAAAAATTAATCTAAAAAAAATCTTTTACTATACATTTTTTCCATATAAGAAATTTTATTTTTTATATTATTTTTTCCTTAATATTTAATTTCCTAGATTTTCTAAATTTCTAATTTAAAATCTATTTAATTCATATTAAGAAAATTATGGATTTTTTATTAGATACAAAAAAAAATTTAGGATATTTAAAAGATAATTAATAAGATAAGAAAAAAAAAATAATTTCTTAACATTTAAGAAAAAAAATAAATTTTTTTTAAATTATAAATCATCACCCTATTTTTTTATAGTATTCATCTTTAATATTTTATTATTATAATCTTATTTTTCTAAAAAAAAGTGAAAACTCATTATTTTAAAGCAAAAGTAAACCTTATTAAAAATCAAGGAATAATTTAATAATTTTTTTTGGAGAAGGTCTTAATGAAACAAAATTCCAAGTTTTTATTAATAGGATTACTTGTACTTTCAATACTAATAAGCATAAGTGCAATTAACGCAACAGACGATAATACAAGCATGAATGCAATAAAAACAGCAGATAATACCCAAGATTTGCTAAATACACAAACGAACACAATACAAAAAAATAATAGTATTAAAAGTATAACAAAATCAGAAAATAAAAATATAAAAAATGAAAATACTAATAATAAAATAAAAACACAAAAAATAGAAAATAACAAAATAAATTCAGATACAGTATATAAAAATTCAAAGAAAGATTACACAGTAAATAACTATGAAGAACTATATAATACAATAGACTCAATTAAACACTCATCAACAAACAATGAAGAAACAGTAAGTCTAAATGAAGGAACATACACAATAACAAATACAATAACATGGGATATAAATAAAACTCTTATAATAAATGGAAATGGAAAAACAATAATAAATGGTACACAAACAAACCAATTTATGATAATTGGTGCAACTAGCTCTGTAATATTAAATAATATTATTATAGCAGATTGTCATGCTGAAAAAGGTGGAGCAATATATGATGAAGGAACACTGAGAATTAATAATGTTTCTTTTATTAATAACACAGTACCAGCAAATGGAGGAGCAATATATACTACTGCAGGTAGTAGTTTATTTATTGAAAAATCCACATTTGATAGTAACAAACAAACAGAACATGTTAGTGGTAATAGTAAAGGTTATAATGGAGGAGCACTTAGTGTTCGAGGTACATTATATATAAATGATTCTACATTCATAAACAACCTTGCAAGTTATACTAATACTGAAACTGATAGTGATGGTGGAAATGGAGGAGCAATTGCTTTTGTAACTAGTACAAACGATTTAACTATTACTAACTCCAGATTTGATAATAATAGTGCTCGTCATGGTGGAGCAATATTAATAATGAACCTAAACTCTGATGAAGGAACAAGAACAATTAAAAATGTTACATTCACAAACAACCAAGGAGTATATGGAACAATTGTAACATACAATACACTAACTATTAACAATTCCACATTTAAAAACAATATTATGAGTGGATATGGTAGTGGATCAAATCATGCATCAGGTGGAGCTATACTAATTAACTCTTATAATAAAACTGCTAGTCCAAGTTTAACAGTAAATAATTCTATCTTTGATAAAAATGAAGCATATGAAGGTGGAGTAATAGACATAGCTTCCGTAACAAGAGATTGTAAAAATGCAACTGTAACTATTAATAACTCCACATTTAAAAACAATAATGCAACAAATGGTGGAGCAATTTACCTTGAATATGGTGATATTACAATAGATAACTCCATATTTGATAATAATACAGGAAAACTTGGTGGAGCTTTATATCTTAAAGGACATGCAAATATTAATAATTCAACATTTACAAAAAACAATGCAACATCAAATGGTGGAGCAATAAATGTTTACAATGTAAATGTACTATCAGCTAATCCATACACACTTAATATTAAAAATTCAATATTTACAGATAATATTGCATCATCAAATGGTGGAGCAATAGCTACACAACATATAGCTGTTAATAACACTACATTCACCAATAATAAAGCAGGTGCTAAAGGTGGAGCAATTCATTCAGCTAACACTGTTAAAACTATGCCTGTAAATATAAATAATTCCAAATTTACACAAAATACCGCCGGAACTAATGGAGGAGCAATATCTCTTACTAGCTTAACTATGATAACAAATACAAACTTCACAGATAATAAAGCTATGACAGGTGGAGCAATACATGGAACTACAAGTAATTTAACAATTACCAACTCCAACTTCAACAATAATAAAGCAAACTCTACAACTGGTGGAGGAGCAATATATAGTTCTGGAAATCTAAACATTACAAACAACAACTTTACTGACAACACAGCAACACTTAAAGGTGGAGCTATATTTATAACACCAAATAAAAACTTAACAATCAGTGATTCAAAATTCGATAATAACAAAGCAATAAATGAAACAAACTATACCTATGGTGGAGCAATATATACAAATGCACGTACAAATATAACTAACACTGAATTTACAAACAACAATGCATCATACGGTGGAGCAATATACTTTACTAGAAATGATACATCCAACATAACCAACTCCAAATTCACAAATAACATTGCAGCAAACAGAGGTGGAGCAATATATAATAATGCATCATCCACATTAGATATTACAAACACAATATTTGATAAAAACAGTCATACTAACACAACTAAAGCTAACAATAATGATTATGGAGGAGCAGCAATATTCTCCGAAGGTGGATTACACATTACAAGTACAAACTTCACAAACAACCATGCAAACTACACACATGGAGTAGCAAATAGTGATGGTGGAAACGGTGGAGCAATTGTACACTACAACAGTATAAAAGACCTAATAATCAAAAATTCAAACTTTAATAATAACTCAGCACGTCATGGAGGAAGTATCCTAATATACAATGGTGATAGTGATGATGGATTAAAAGTTATTGAAAACACAACATTTAATGGATCTGTAGGAGTATATGGTACAATAGAAACATACAACAGCCTAAATATTACAAGTACAGTATTTGCAAATAACACCATGGAAGACTATGGTAGTGGAAATCGTTTAGGTTCAGGAGGAGCTATAGTACTAAATAGTTACTTTACAGCACAAAGTATAAAATTATCAATTGATAATTCAACATTTGAAAACAACACAGCTACAGAAGGTGGAGTAATACGTACAGGATCACCAGTTCCAACCACATTTGCAGCACCAACCTTAGAAATTACAAACAGTAACTTTAAAAATAACCATGCATATTCAACAGGTGGAGCAATAAGCACATACCCAGCTGATATTACAATAACTAACACTAACTTCACAAACAACAAAGCTGACAATTGGGGTGGAGCAATAAGCACGGGAATATCCAACTTAACAATTACTGGCTCAAAATTCACAAATAACTCAGCAACAAAATATGGTGGAGCAATATATTCTGTACTTGATAGTACATTAAAAGTAAATAATGCTACCTTTACTAACAACACACAAACACAAGTTGAAGGTGCTAACCGTAATGATTATGGAGGAGCAGCAATATTCTCAAATGCTACACTAGACATTAATGATACAACATTTATAAACAATAATGCAAATTATACCCATAATGTTTCAAATAGTGATGGAGGAAATGGAGGAGCAATTGCTTTTATTAACAGTACCAATAAACTAAACATTAATAATTCCAGATTTGATGCTAATAGTGCTCGTCACGGTGGATCAATATTAATAATGAATGGTAACTCTGATGAAGGAATAAAAACAATTACAAACACTACTTTCACCAACTCAAGAGGAGTATATGGTACAATAGAAACATACAACAGTCTAAACATTACAGACTCTCTATTTGATAAAAACATAATGGAAGATTATGGTAGTGGAAAACGTGTAGGTTCAGGAGGAGCTATAGTACTAAATAGTATGGCTACTAATACAAAACCTGTATTAACAGTAGTAAGAACTAACTTTACAAATAACCAAGCAAGCTTAGCTGGAGCTATACATATTGGTGGAGTATCATCAACTAATGGACATCCATTATTAAACGTTTCAAATAGTACATTTAAAAATAACTCAGTATCATCTTACGGTGGAGCAATATATTCACAAATAAGTGATATGATATTTGAAAACAATTACTTCGTAGAAAATAAAGCTACCATGGGTGGAGTAATAATGTCCTATACAGGTTCAACTTTATCATCCAAAAATGATACATTTGAAAATAACAAAGCAACAAGTCATGGTGGAGTAATATATGCTGATAACTCAGAAATTCAAATAAATTCTTCAAAATTTATTAACAATAATGCTTCATTAGGTGGAGCACTCTTACTAGGACCAAATTTATCTTCATCAAACATTATTAATTCTAATTTCAGTAATAATAATGCAACTTATGGTGGAGCAATATTATCCTATAATAATGGTCAAATAAACAATACAGAATTTAATAATAATAATGCATCATATGGTGGAGCACTCTATGTTAACAGTGGAAGTCCTACTGTAGGTAATTCATCATTTAAACAAAACACTGCAAATGTCGGTGGAGCACTTTATAATGCTGGAACTTTAACATTAGATACTAACAACTTTGTTAATAATAATGGTGCTAATGGTGAAACTATTTACACAACAAAAGCTCTAAATACTAATGATAATACTATTAACTTAGATGATAGAACTGCATTTGCAAATCAAACCACTACTATTAGCTCACCAATTACAGATACAAGTGGTTCTAATAATTATGTATATGAAATTTATGATCCTGAAGGTAATTTAGAAAATACAGTTAATGCTGTTCTTATAGATAATAGTATAATTGTTGCTAATTATACTTTCACAAACACAGGAGTTTACACAGTTAAACTAACATATTCAGGTTCAGTTAATAATATTGAAATGAAAGTTACCGTTGGTAAATCTGCAATTACTGAAATTACTATTGATGAAATTGGATTAAAACATCCACAAGATTCTATCACAATTTCAGGAGTTGTAAATAGTGAAAGTGGTATTGTTGCAGGTGAAACTGTAATAATCTACATTAATGGTAAACAAGTAGCAACTGTTGTAACTGATAGTGAAAGTAAATATTCATACACAGCAACTATTACAACAATAGCAACTATGTTAATTTTATCTCCAACGATAGACTCACTAATATTCATTAAAGTTATATTAGCATCACGTTTAATAACATGTAACACACCAATAGTTTCACTACTAGTATATGCTGAACTTTCTGCATATTTAGCAGTTATTTCATAATCTTTAGGACTATTAATAACTTTATATTCCATAGAAGCAATACCATTGATAATGTTTACAATACCAATAGTTTTATTATTAAGTTTGAATACTACTTTGCCTGATAAGACAGCATTACCTTTCTCATCAACAACTTTAGCTGTGAAAACAGCATTACTATTAACTTTGCTTGTAATGTTTTCTACAGTAGTAGTTGTACTAAGTTTTTTAACATTTACTTGACTATTAGTGGTACTACTCATAAAGGAATCATTACCAATATAAACTGCATTAATTGTGTGATTTCCTGTTTTATTTGGAGCAGTTACATTAAGAGTAAAACTACCATTAGCATCACTATGAGTGATATAGTTCATACCATTAATAGTAATAAGTATAGGTGCATTATCTAAGATGTTATTATCATCTGTTGTTAATTTACCATTTACTATGAAAGTATCGTTGATAAGACTATTATCAGTATTATTAATACTTAAAACGGTATTTCTTTTAGTTATATTGATCATATTGGTATTATGAGTTGCATCATATCTTTCATTACCATCATATGTAGTAATTATATTTAGATTTCCAGCTTTTGTTGTTGGAATTACTTGACTAAATTTACCATCTTTATCTGTTGTTAGAGTGTATGTTACACCATTTACTGTGATTGTTACTTTTGCATTAGCAATTATATTAGCTTCACTATCTGTTAATTTACCATTAATTGTTACACTATCACCTGCAATAACATTATTAATATTATCAATAGCAATTGTAGTATCTAATTTACTTACAATAACATCAGTGCTATTAGTAAATTTAAGATATATACTATCTTCATTAATTGAAACATCAATGTTGTTTCTTCCAGGTAATAATGAAATAAATCCATCATTTACTGTAGTTTTTGTTGCTGAAGATGAAGGAATTGCTAATGATGGAATTGTTATCTTCAAAATTAATGGAGTAACACTACGTAATAGTGATGGTGGAGCTGTTAATAGTACAGTTGTTAATGGTATTGCAAGTATTTCATACACTATACCTTCATCATTTAGTGCTAAAAATTATACCATAACTGCTGTTTATTCTAATAATAATTATAATAGAGTAGAATCAACAGTTAATTTAACAATTATTAAAAGTAACGCAAAAACACAATTATCACCTATAAGTACTGTTCATGGAGAAAACACCACACTTAACATAACACTTTATGATCAGAAAGGTAGACAAATCATTCGTGATAATAAACTAGCAGTGAAAATTAATGGTAAAACTTATGTGCATAGTGTATATACTAATGGTTCAGCTAATATTGTAATACCTACAGAATCACTTAAAACTGGTCATTACAATTTAACAATTGTTTTCGGTGCAAATAATGCATATAATTCACTACGCTTAGATACTATACTATTTATCACAATGCCAGTTATTGATGATAGTCAAAATAGTACAATGAAAAATGAAACAGAAATTAAGGCATTATAGTCTTAATAATGTAAATAAAAAAATAAATACTCTCACCTCCCATATCTTTTTTTTTATTTTTTTTATAAAATGAATTTTAAATTACATTCCTTTAAAAAAAAAGAAGGATAAAAGTTGATTTTTTTATTATGTATTAAAAAAAAAATTGAAGCTAGATTTTTACAACTACTTTTTATTTTAGTTAAAGAAAAAAAAGGAGGAGAGTGAAATTCTTATTATTTAAAAATTAATATTATTTACCTTAAATATTAACATTCTATAGTAAAAAAAAGGGGGTTCTTTTTTTAAATTTTTACTATTTTTCTGATTTTACTGTATTTTGTTTAAGAAAACCTTGCATCATCTTGTAAAATATCTTAAATGGAAGCTTTTTAACTACATTACATGGTATTTGTGGACAATATTCATCATTTAACATATCATGTTTTTTCCAGTAGTGTGTATCTTTAGCAACATGATTATTATATGCCATTGCTCTCCATACATTGTATGAATATAATGCTTTCATTGATGGTGAATAAAGTTTCTTATTCATAATATCTTCATAGAATTTATCAGTTTGTTTATATATTTCATCTATTGTTTTATATGGTAGTTTTCCATCTGGTCTATATGCATTTATGAAGCATAACTTGTATCTCTGATTATATCCAAAGCTTTCTAATGTTTCATCCATATATTTTCCCACTTTTTTTGCTCCCATACCTGCTGTTGTAACTATTATCATTGCATGTTTTTTAAAAAAGTAGGGTCTATGATAAAAGTATGCAAGATGATCTATGAATGTTTTCATAAGTCCTGATACATTAAGTGCATATACAGGTGTTGTTATTATAAGTCCATCACATTTTTTCATCTTTTCTACTATTGGTTGTATTTTATTTGCATGTGGACATGTATCTTCTCCATTTATAAAGCAGTTAAAACATCCAATACATTGTGAAATATCTTCATCAATTAGGTTTACTTCCCAAAATTGTGCTTCCTTTTCATGATCTGATAATCTGTTTTTTGCTCGTTCTACTATTTTCCATGTGTTTTGGTGTCTTGGACTTCCATTTATTATAAGATATTGCATTTTGAAAAAAAATCTCCTATGTATTTTTTTTTGAGTATTATTAATATTATTTTTTAATTTAAGAAATTTAAAATTTTTTTTATGAAAAATATAGTTAAATATTAGGTTAACTAATTACATAGATAATAATATAATATAAACTTATAAATGATTAATAAAAAAAAATGTTCACATCTAAATCCATTTTTTTATATGTTAAAACAATTTTTTTGATGAAAATTAAAAAATCATATACAATATATGGAAATTTTTATGTGAAATATAAAAAAAGGAAAATTATTCATCTATCTAAAAAAAAGATAAAAAACCATAAACTCATTTGAATGAATACTAAAAAAAAACCTTTTTTTAAACAAAAAATATTTACTTTTAAATAACACAATAACAAAAAAGAAATAGGAGTATAAAATAAATGCCGATAAATGAGGTAGAACAAGGATATAATAGTAAACTTGAAAAAGATATCCAAGAATTCTGGAATAAAAATGAAATATTCCAAAAAGTCAACAAACTACGAGAAAACCGTCCAAAATACTCATTTTTAGACGGACCACCATACTGTAGTGGAAGAATACACCTAGGAACAGCATGGAATAAAACAATAAAAGATGCATTCCTAAGATACAAAAGTATGAACGGCTACAGCTTAAGACGTCAAGCAGGATGGGATACACATGGTCTTCCAATAGAACATAAAGTAGAACAACTTCTAGACATAAAAAGCAAACAAGAAATTGAAGAAAAATATGGAATAGACAAGTTTGTTGAAAAATGTAAAGAATTCGCAGTCCAAAACAAAGAAGATATGACAAAACAATTCAAAGAAATGGGAATCTGGATGGACTGGGATGACCCATATGTAACATATGATAATGGATATATGGAATCATGTTGGTGGACACTAAAAGAAGCTGATAAAAAAGACCTGCTAGTTGAAGATAAACGTGTAATTACATGGTGTCCTCACTGTCAAACAGCACTTGCAAATGCAGAAATTGAATACGGAGATCAAATAGATCCATCAATCTATGTTAAATTTAAACTAGAAGAACAACCATACTCAGATGCTGATACATACATACTTATCTGGACAACAACACCATGGACAATACCAGCAAACATGGCAGTAAGTGTACATCCAGACTATGAATACAGTTACGTAAAAGTATATAATGATGAAACTGGTAAAGATGAAATATTAATCATGGCATCAGAACTTGTTGATAGTGTACTTGGTGATGTTGAAAAAACAATCATAAAAACTGTGAAAGGATCTGAACTTGAAAACCTAGTATATGAACATCCACTAGCTGATAAAATACCAGAACAACAAGAATTCATACACAAAGTAATACTTGGTGATCATGTAACATTAGAAGATGGTACAGGAGCTGTACATACAGCACCAGGACATGGACCTGAAGATTACGAAGTAGGAATGAAAAATAACATACCACCATTTTGTCCAGTAGGAGAAGATGGAGTATACACCGAACAAGCAGGTATCTATGAAGGAAAACCAATAAAAGAAGCAAATCCTGAAATAACACATGATCTACTACATGCAGGAGCATTAATGCATGAAGGTACAATAGATCACAGAGTAGGATTCTGTTGGAGATGTAAAACACCAATTATATACATAGCAACACGTCAATGGTTCATCAAAGTAACAGAAATTAAAGATCAAATGCTTAAACAAATTGATGAAGTAGAATGGGTACCAGAATGGGCTGGTGAAAGCAGATTTAAAAACTGGGTAGAAAATGCACGAGACTGGACAATATCCAGACAAAGATACTGGGGAATACCACTACCAATCTGGACATGTGATGAATGTGGAGAAAAAATAGTAATAGGATCAAAAGCAGAACTCATCGAAAAATCCGGCGACATAACACTAACAGGTGACTTCATACACAGACCACATGTTGATAACATTACTATTGAATGTGAAAACTGTGGACATACAATGCATCGTGTAGAAGATGTTCTTGATGTATGGATAGACTCAGGAGTAGCAGGATGGGCAGCACTACACTACCCACAAGATCCATCAGAAAACTTTGAAGAATGGTTCCCATATGACTTCATAACAGAAGGACACGACCAAACACGTGGATGGTTCTACTCACAACTAGGACTAGGAGTTGCAGCATTCGGAAAAGCACCATACAAAAAAGTACTAATGCATGGATTTACATTAGATCAAGAAGGTAAAAAGATGAGTAAATCCCTAGGAAATGTTGTATCACCTGAAGAAGTAATAGAAAAATATGGAGCTGACATTCTACGTTTCTACTTACTTGATGCAAACAAAGCATGGGATGATCTAAAATTCCACTGGGATGAAGTACAAAACTCAGCAAAACTATTTAATATACTATGGAATGTATATTACTTCTCAACAACATATATGAGTCTTGACAACTTTAATCCTACACTTTATAACAAAGAAGATTTACACTTCCGTGATGAAGATCTTTGGATAAGATCAAAAATTAACTCATTAATTAAAAATGTAGGATTAGACCTTGAAGATCTAGAATTTAACCGTGCAACAGCAAAAATATCAGAATTCATACTAGAAGATCTAAGTCGATGGTATGTAAGATTAATACGTGGAAGAACATGGGTAGAAAGTGATGATCCAGACAAGTTAGGTGCATACTATACACTATATAACACACTAAAAGACTTAACTTGTGTTCTTGCACCAATAGCACCACATATAGCAGAAGAAATCTACCAAAACATTGTAAGAGAAGTAGAAGAAGATGCACCTGAAAGTGTACACATGCTTGACTG
The DNA here is from genome assembly GCF_003149675.1 of Methanosphaera cuniculi. NCBI lineage: Archaea > Methanobacteriati > Methanobacteriota > Methanobacteria > Methanobacteriales > Methanobacteriaceae > Methanosphaera > Methanosphaera cuniculi. The sequence goes on from NZ_LWMS01000020.1 coordinate 45,322, forward strand.
GACATATGATGAAGATGAAATAGATCTTGATCTTGAAGAAAACATGAATTACATACGTGACATATTAGAAGCTGCAGCACATGCACGTGATGTAGCAAGATTCAAACTAAGATGGCCTGTACAAAACATTACAATTGTAACAGAGGATATGAAAGTAAAAGATGCAATTGAATCACTTGAAGAAATCTTCCTAGAACAAGCAAACACCAAACAAATCACAATCGAAGAACAACTAGATAATGCAATAATCATAGCAAAACCAAACATGGCAATACTAGGACCAAAACTCAGAGGAGACCTAGGACGTGTAAAACAATACTTCGAACGTGATGATGTAGATGGATCAGAAATACAACAAGACCTAGAAGCTAATGGAACATACACAATACACTTTGATGATAAAGACATAACACTAGAAACTGATGAAATACTCTTTGAAAAAGAAGTACCAGAAAATCTTGTAAGCTGTGAATTTAACCAAGGAAGTGTATATGTAAATACAGAACTTACAGATGAAATATACTCAGAAGCAATGGCACGAGAATTAATACGTCGTATCCAAGATATGAGAAAAGACATGGACTTAAATGTAGAAGCAAACATCGATGTAAAACTCAAATGTAGTGACAAATTCCAAAAAGCAGTAGAACCACACATTGACTACATATCAAATGAAGTACGTGCACAAACACTAGAATTTGGAGACGTTGAGTTTGATGGATACATGAAAGACTGGAAAATTGAAGATGAAGAACTAAAAATATCAATAACAGAATAGATTATAATATTCTTTCTGTTAACCTTTTTTTTTACTTTTAATAGCAAAAAAGTAAAATCTAAAAAAAAAAGAAACTAAAAATAATAATATAAAAAAAAATAATAATAATTAAAAGGTTGTATGAGTTTATGGTTTTAACTGATAATGAACTTGAATATATAGAAGATGTATTAGGACGTAAACCTAATGAATTAGAACTTGGAATGATGGATGTAATGTTCTCAGAACACTGCTCATATAAAAGTAGTAGACCAATACTAAAAAACTTCCCAACAGATGGACCTGATGTAATACTAGGACCTGGAGATGATGCTGGAATTGTAAGTTTAACAGATGAATATGCACTTGCAATAGGAATGGAAAGCCACAACCACCCATCAGCAGTCGAACCATATGGAGGAGCAGGAACAGGAATTGGTGGAATAGTACGTGATATTATAAGTATGGGAGCAAAACCAGTAGTACTACTTGATGCACTAAGATTTGGACACATGTCAGATCAAAGATCTAAATACATATTTGATTATGTTGTAAAAGGAATCTCAGACTATGGAAATCGTATAGGAGTACCAACAGTTGGTGGAGAAATTGAATTTGATGATAACTTCCAATATAATCCAATGGTAAATGTTGTATGTGCAGGACTTGTAAAAAAAGATGAAATAGTATATGGATCAGCACCAGTAGTAGGAGATGTATACTTCCTTATGGGTGGAACCACAGGACGTGATGGAATACATGGTGTAACATTTGCATCAGAAGAACTAACAAGTAACTCAGAAATAGAAGATAGACCAGCTGTACAAGTAGCAGATCCATTTACAAAAAAACGTGTAATGGAAGCAACATATGAAATACTTGATACTATTGATGTACATGGAGTAAAAGATCTAGGTGGAGGAGGTCTAACATGCTGTTTATCTGAAATGGCAGATAAAGGCGGAAATGGATCACTTATTGATCTTGAAAAAATACCACTACGTGAAGAAAACATGACACCATATGAAATCATGCTATCAGAATCACAAGAACGTATGGTATTTGCAATATCACCAGATGATGTAGAAAAAGCAACTAAAATATGTGAGAAAAACGATCTTTCATGTGCTGTTATTGGTACAATTATAGATAAACGTGAATTTATAATAGAAGATAATGGTGAAGTAATTTGTCATGCACCAAATGTATTATTTACAGATGCTCCTATTATAGAACGTCCTGCAAAAGCACCTGAAAAAGATCTTGATCATGTAGAAATACCTGAAACAACTAATGCACAAGAAGATTTAATTAAATTACTTAAATCAGAAAATATTACAAGTAAAAAATGGGTTTACAGCCAGTATGATCATGAAGTACAACTAAGAACAGTAGTAAAACCAGGTGATGATGCAGCAGTAGTAAAAGTAGATGAAGATACATCATTTACAATTGGTACAGATTGTAATAGTACTCATGTACTACTTGACCCATATGATGGAGCAGCATCAGCAGTACTTGAAAGTATAAACAACTCAATTAGTATGGGAGGACGTCCTATAGCATTAGTTGATTGTCTAAACTTTGGAAATCCTGAAAAACCTGAAGTATTCTGGCAATTTAAAGAAGCAGTTCGTGGAATGAGTGATGTAGCACGTAAATTTATCACACCATTTATCAGTGGAAATGTAAGTTTCTACAATGAAACAGAAGGTGTAACAGTAAATCCATCACCAATTGTTGGAACAGTTGGAGTTGTAGATAATAAAAATATTAAAACTATGACACTTAAAAACGATGGAGATATAATTCTTCTTGTTGGAAATACATATGATGAACTTGATGGATCACAATATGCAAAAGAAGTACATGCAACAGTAGCAGGATTCCCACCTATACTAAGACTTGATGAAAACTATGCAACATCAATGGCAATACGTACAATAATTGAAAATCAATCAGAAAATATAACAGCAGTACATGATTTATCTAAAGGTGGACTTGCTGTTGCAATAGCATTAATGTGTATTAATAGTAATAAAGGAGCATTTATTAGTCTTAATAATATACCATCAAAAGAAGATCTTACAACAACAATGCAGCTATTTTCAGAATCTAACAGTAGATTCCTTATAACTGTTAAACCAGAAGCACTCTCAACAATTAAAGATGCTCTAACACAACTTGGTATTGCTCATGCTGAAATTGGAGAAGTTGTACCATCTGATCTTACAATTAAAAAAGATGATGATGAACTTATACATCTTAGTGTTGATGATCTCGTTAAATATAATACAACAACAATTGAAGATCAAATGACATAAAAAGTTTTTTATACTAATTCACCACCATTTTACTTTTTTTTTATTATTTTTTTAAGAAATATTATATGATAAATTATATTAAATATTAGAAAATAGAAAAAATATTTTATAAAATATTTAAAATTTTTTTGAGGTAAATTTTTTTATGAATGCATTATATTATTATGCTATTGGTTTTATCATTGTATACATAATTGCATTTGCACTACGCAAAAAGCCTTACATATCATTTGAAGGTATTGTTATAATGCTTAAAACTGATAAGCTACGTGGAGTTATAGATAGAATTGCTGGTATCTCACATGGCTTTTGGAAGAAGTTTACAAATATTTTAATGCCTATTGGTGTATTTTTCATAATTGTAATGGTAATTAGTGTTATTTATTCATTACAACTTATGTATACACAACCTACAGTTTCATTAATTTTACCTGGTGTTGATATTCCAGGATCTCCTCTTTATATTCCATTTGGTACAGGTCTTATTGCTCTTGCTACTGTTATGATTATACATGAGGGAGGTCATGGTGTTCTTGCTCGTGCTGAAAATATTAGTATTGATTCTGTTGGATTATTACTTTTAGCTGTTATTCCAGGAGCATTTGTTGAACCAAATCAACAGGAAGTTGAAAAGGCAAATGGTATAAGTAAGCTTCGTGTATACTTTGCAGGTCCTATGGCAAATATTGTATTATGTGTCATAGCTTTTGTTATTATGAGTGGTATTTCAGGATTTATGGCATCAGAAAACTTATATACATCAGATGGTATGGAAATATCAAGTGTAGTACCATCAAGTCCTGCTGAAGGAGTATTAAAAGATGGAATGATTATAACAAGTATTAATAATCAAACAACAAATAACTACTCATCCTATATAAAAGCACTTAATAATACACATATAGGTGATAGAATTAATATAACAACAAATACGGGACATTATAATCTAACATTAGCTGAAAGTCCATCAAATTCAACAAAGTCGTACATGGGAGTTCGTAGTGGAGAACATAAGATAATAACACCTGAAGCCCAAAAGAAATATGGAACATGGCTACCATCAATACTACCAACACTTGAAGAATTATTTTCATTAATTTTCCTACTAAACTTTGCTGTGGGAACATTCAACCTACTACCAATGAAACCACTTGATGGTGGATTAATACTTGAAGAAATACTAAAAACACGTATACGTGATGATAGACGAAAAGAATTTAATGACACACTAAATCATTACACACGACATTTACCAATGTCAATACGATGCTTTATAAGTAGACGATTTAATAGTCTATTAAACTTCATAGCTAATCATCCAATAAGTGATGAAAAAGTAGCAATCATAATGAGAGCAATATCAACATTCTTCATTGTAATACTACTAATGCTTATAATCTATGGAACAGTACCAGGAATACTACAAATGCTATAACATACTTCAACACCTCATTTTTTCTACTTATTTTTTTTTGATTATTCATATTATAAAAAAATTTAACTTATATAAGTAAAATATAATTATAACATAGTTATTTTTAGAAGTCCGAATAAAAAAAAATCTATTAAAAACTATTTATCAAATACAAAAAACAATATAATTAAAGGTATAGAAGGTTTAATTCAATGGAAAAAAATATTATAAAGTTTGTTGACTTATTTGCTGGATTAGGTGGTCTTAGAATTGGTTTTGAAAGTGCTTTTAATGATTTAGGATATAAAACACAGTGTGTCTTAACATCTGAAATTAAGCCTCATGCAATTAGAGCATTAAAAGAAAATTTTAATGATGAGGATATCCAAGGTGACATATGTAAAATAAAATCCGAAAAAATACCAGACTTTGATTTTTTACTTGCTGGATTTCCTTGTCAATCATTTAGTGTAGCTGGAAATCAATTAGGTTTTAATGATACAAGAGGAACATTATTTTTTGAAGTTGAAAGAATTCTACGTGAAAAAAAGCCCTATGGATTCATACTAGAAAATGTTGAAGGATTAATTACCCATGATAAAATAAAAAAAACAGACAAAATAGGTAGGACTTTAACAATAATATTAAATAATCTAAAAAATCTAGGATATAAAGTTACATGGAAGTTATTAAATAGTAAAGATTTTGGAATACCGCAATCAAGAAAAAGGATTTTCATAGTAGGGACAAAAGATAAAAAAATTAATTTAGATCATTTTAATAGTAAACAAAGTGTTTTATCTGAAATATTAGAAGAAAATAAACCAACAAAAAATACTAAGTTTACAAGATGTATATTAAAACATTATAAACCTGAAGAATTATATGGAAAAGCTATTAAAGATAAAAGAGGCGGAGAAAATAATATTCATAGTTGGGATATTCAAATAAAAGGAAGCGTATCTCAACAACAAAAAGAGTTACTTGAAAAAATGCTACGTGAAAGAAGAAAAAAACACTGGGCTGAAGATATTGGAATTAAATGGATGGATGGAATGCCTTTAACAAAAGATCAAATTTCTACATTTTATGATTCTGAAAATCTTGAAAGTATGCTTATTGACCTTGTTAAGAAAGGTTATCTTGTTAAAGAATATCCAAAGGATTTAGTTAAAGTAAAATCTAAAAATGGAAAAGAAATAAGTAAACGATGTGAAGATAAAAGTAAACCTAAAGGATATAATATTGTTACTGGAAAATTAAGCTTTGAATTTACAAAAATTCTTGATCCTAATGATATTGCTCCTACACTTGTTGCAACAGACATATCAAGAGTAGGTGTTATTGATAATAAAAAAATAAGAAATATTACAATTAGAGAAGGTCTACGTTTATTTGGATTTCCAGAAGATTATAACTTATCAATGTTTAAAAATGATAGTAAAGGAATTACAAAGGCTTTTGACTTACTTGGTAATACCGTTGTTATTCCTGTTGTATATGAAGTAGCAAATAAAATAGCTTTAGAATTATAAGTTAAAAAATAATATTTTTATGATAATATTTCTCATAATTATTATAAAATTCTTCTTTCCATTTTTGTGCTACTTTTTCACCTTTTTCTAATTTAATAGTTTTAAGTAGAGCTTTTAGAAAATCAGTTTCGTTTTTAAAGACACATTCTTTATCATATTTAAAGTTAGAATTTGGTCTTATATTATATATTTTATTTTGTTTTACTTGAAGTTTTAAAGGATATTTTTTAGAAGTTCCTGTAATTTCCCAAATTTCTTTAAGCCATATTTTTTGAATAGATATTAGTCCATCATTCATTGTATAACCAAAGATTAGATAATTCGTTTTTAAGATCTTTTCTTAAACTTTTAAGAATGTATGTTGCTGTAACTTTTTTTTGAATAAGAATCCCCTTCTTTTTTTTCATATTTATTTATTATCTATCAAAAAGAACAATTATTTAATGTTTTATAAAAAAAATTAAATAAGATAATTATATTAAAAATACAGAAAAGATAAAATATTTAACAGTTTAATAAACTTATACATAAGATTATAATTTTAAATAATTATAGAGGATTTAGATAGTATGACTAAAAAAATGAACATAGTAGGAATAGGACCAGGAGATCGTGAATATCTAACAATAGGAGCACTTGAAACAATAGAAAACTCAGATGTACTAGTAGGAAGTAAAAGATCACTAGAACCATTTGATTATCTTGATGCACAAATGGTAGTACTTGAACCACGAGACATTCCAAAAACAGTGAAAAAAGCAGTATCATACTTAGATGATGGATTTAATGTAACAATACTTTCAACAGGAGATCCAGGATTTTCAGGAATGCTTAAAACAATGCAGAAACTATCACCAAAAACAAAACTTAATGTAATACCAGGTATAAGTTCAATACAATTAGCATCAGCAAAACTACAAATACCATGGGATGATGCAAATCTCATAACAATACATGGAGGACGAGCACCAACAGAGAAACTACTCAAAGAACTTGATGAAAATAAGAAAAACATAGTACTACCAAATAGACATATAAGTGAACTTGCAGAATATCTTATTGATCATGGATATAGTCCAGAACATGAAATAATAATCTGTGAAAAACTAAGTTATCCTGATGAACAAATAGTACATGTAACACTAGGTGAAGCTAGACAAATGGAATTTGGTTACATGTGTATTGTAGTAATATAATACTACTATAAAGAAAAAAAATCTTTTTGATAGTGTTAATTTATACTATCAAATTTCATCTCCACTAAAATCTTTATTATTTAAAGAGCATATTTTTTTTTAACTTATTATTTTTAACTATACTTCCATATGAAAAAATAAGAATTATTATTATAAAAAAATTAAATATAAGTTTCCCCAAAAAAAAATGAGTTTTCAAATGAAATTTATATTATTGTAAAAAAAATTATAAAAAAAAGAAAAAGAAAAAGCATTAAAAAATTATCTTTTTAATAGCATATTCTTCCTATAATGTTTTAATCATCAAGTTGCACTACTTCATCTACGTATTTTTCTGATAATTTTTCAGCTTCTGGATCTATACTTGATTGAACTTCAACTATTGCTTCTACCGGACATACTTTAGCACAAGCTCCACAACCTGTACATTTTTCTGGATTGATTTTGTATGGATTTCCTTCTGTTATTGCATCAAATTGACATGCATCAAGACATGGTCCATGTCCACAGCCTTCACATGCTGTTGTTACGGTATAAACTACCATTATTAATCACCTACTTTATTTCCTTTTTTTTGATTTCAATTTTTTTTATGTGTATTTTTTTTTAGTCGTCAAGTTGTACTACTTCATCTACGTATTTTTCTGCATATTTTTGTGCTTCTGAATTAATACTTTCTTGTATTGGTACAATTGCATCTACCGGACATACTTTTACACAAGCTCCGCAACCTGTACATATTTCCGGATTGATTTTGTATGGATTTCCTTTTGTTATTGCATCAAATTGACATGCATCTAGACATGGTCCATGTTCACATCCTTCACATGCTGTGGTAATTGTATATACTACCATTTTTATCACCTATATTTTTTATTTTGATATAGACTACTTTTAAATTAATTATATTTTAAGATTTCCATAGTTCATTTTAGGTTATACTAAATATAAGAGCTTAAATCAACTAAATTTTAATATTTACGACCATAAAATACTAACTTTTTTTTATTAACAACTAATTTTAATTAGAAAAAAGATAAACATATATTAGAATACTAGAAAAATTACAATAAAAAAAAAATTGTTTTAATTTAAATAAAGATAATCATTTTCAAAAAAAAAATATTTTTCAGGAGGAAAAAAATAACATGTTACAAATAGCAGTAACAGGAAAACCAAACGTTGGAAAATCATCATTCTTTAACTCAGCAACACTATCAGAAGTTGAAGTAGCAAACTACCCATTTACCACCATAGATGCAAATGCAGCAATTGCATATGTAACAAGTCCATGTCCATGTGGAGAACTAGAAGTTACATGCAACCCAAGAACAGGAAAATGTGAAGAACACATTCGCTACATACCAGTAGAATTAATAGATGTAGCAGGTTTAGTACCAGGAGCACATGAAGGAAAAGGACTTGGAAACCAATTTCTTGATGATTTAAGTCAAGCTCGAGCATTAATTCATATAATAGATGCATCAGGATCAACAGATGCTGAGGGAAATCCATGTGAAGCTGGAAGCCATGACCCACTAGATGATGTAAACTTCCTAAAAGGAGAAGTAACCATGTGGGTATACTCAATACTTGAACGTAACTGGCCACGACTCATACGAAAAGTTATGTCAGAACATCTTAACTTTGCAAAAGTAATAGCAGAACAACTAAGTGGAGCAGGAGTATTTCTTGATGATGTACTAGAAGCTGAACGAAGCATTACCGATACAAATTATGATAAATGGGAAAAAGATGAAATACTAGATTTTATTGAAAAAATACTAGAACATGCAAAACCAATCATAATTGTAGCAAACAAAATAGATACACCAACTGCATATGAAAACATACAAAGACTACAAGAAAAATATGACCAAGTAATACCAACAAGTGCAGAATCAGAACTCGCATTAGTAAATGCACAAAAAGCAGGACTTATCAAATACCAGTCAGGTGATGATCATTTTACAATAGTTGATGAAGCTAAATTATCAGATAAACAAAAAGCAGCTCTAATGTATATTGATGAAAATGTTCTTAAAAAATATGGATCAACCGGAATACAAGAAACACTAAATACAGCTGTATATGATGTGCTAAATGAAATTGTAGTATATCCTGTTGAAGATGAACATAAATACTCAGATCAAAAAGGAAACATACTACCTGATGCACTACTAATACCAAAAGGATCAAATCCACGAGATCTAGCATACTGTATACATACAGATATAGGTGAAGGATTTACCCATGCAATAGATGCAAGACGAAACATGAGAATATCAAGTGAACAAGAACTAAAACAATCAGATATCATAAGTATAATATCAAATAAATAGAAACTATACAAATTATTATTACTTATAAAAAAAAGGGGATTAGTGGGAAATAAAATAAAAAAAAAATAATAGAGATGATTCTAAAATGAAAACAATAATATACCCAGATAGTCAAACTGATCTTAAAAAATATGAAAAACTAAACACAGATCTAAAAATATATAATAAAAACGTCCAAATAAACGATACTCAAATTACTAAAGATGACACAGATCAGACACTTCTTGAAGCTGATGTAATCATACTAACACAAAGCTGCATTAACACTGGTAAATATAACCTAGAAAACATAAAACAAGCATGTGAACAAATCAGAGAATTTGTAGATGAAAATAAAACAATAGTATTTGATACACCACTTCCACCAAGAAGTGTATATAAAATGTCAAAAGTAATAGATGATCTTGGAATCATAAAAGATATGAACCTTGCATATATAACACATATAGATGATGATACACAACTAATAGGATATTCAAATGAAAATACAAAAAACCTAATAACAGATCTATATAAAGACATGGCATTAAAAACTGAAACAACAAATAATATACAAACAGCAGAATGTGTACCAATAATACAAAATGCATACAAAGACACATTAATAGCACTAGCAAACCAAACAGCTATATTATCAGAAGCTATAACTATAGATTTAATTGAAGCAATAAAACTTGCAAATATGAATAAAGATATCAACCTTCTTAATCCACAACCAGTACTACATAATGATATAATACGAGATAGCCAGGAAATTGTAAATCTAGCTGATGAATATGGAGAAGCAGCACAACTATCACAAACTACACGTGATACAAACAACTATGTAGCATACCACGTTGCATACATGGCAGAAAAAGAACTATACCTAAAAGAACATTTAGCAATGTTTGAAACAACAGTAGCAATACTAGGAATAACAGAAGATCCAAAACTCATAACAGAAGATAACAACGTATCATTAATATTAATAGATGACTTTGTATCACGAGATGTAGATGTATTAGTATGTGATGATAAAATACCAGAAGAAATAATCCAAAAACATGGAGCAAAGAAAATAACACTAGATGAAGCATATGAAGCTGATTGTATCATCATAATGACAGATGATCCACAATTTAAAAATTTAGAACATGATAAAGTACAAAAAGTTGTAATATCAGCACTACCAATACTTAATAAAGATGAATTTGATGATAAAGAATACTCAAGTGTTGGACAATACAGACTTAAAAAAGAGGAAATGTTATGATACACCCAAGACCAAGTCCAATAGCAGCAGCACTTTATACTCTACGTGATCTTCAAGTTGATGTAATAATAATGCATGGTCCTGCAGGATGTTGTTTTAGAACAGGACGCTTGCTTGAAGATGATGGAGTACATGTAATAACAACAGCAATGAATGAAAATGATTACATCTTCGGAGCTTCAAATAAACTAATTGAAACAATACATGAAGTAGCAGACACATTTAAGCCTAAAAAAATTGGAATTGTTGGAACATGTGTAAGTATGATAATAGGCGAAGATATGAAAAAAGCAGCACAAGAAGCTGCAGAAGATTTTGATATAATTATCGTTGAAACACATGGAGGAGTAAGTGCTGGTGATAACACAACAGGTGCAATAGCAACACTAAAAGCTGCAGAAGATGCAGGAGTAATAAATCACAAAGAAGTAGAACGACAAAGTGAAATGCTAAAAAAAGCTACTGAACTTGAAAAAACACGTGGAATGGCAAAAGGTGAATACATAGAACCAAATTATGGAGATAATAAAGTAAAAGTAGCAAAAATAATACTTGATGCAATGAAAGATAACAAGAAAGTAACAATAGTATTAAATGCTAAAAAAGAAACAAGCTACCTATTTGCTGATATTATGACTATAAACTGGCAAGATTATGATCTTACACCACCAACATACATTGCAAATACAGATGAAACAATTGGACTTAACTACATTCAAAAACATGCAAAAACAGTGAATGAAACAATCAGCAAACCAGTTGACTATACAACCGGGGGACTTGATGAATATCCAATAACAGGTATTAAAGCTGAAGAAATACTAAAAGATCTTAATTCTGATGTAACAATAATACTAGGAGTTCCACATGCTGTAAATGTAGCAAATATACCAGGTATGACAATAGCAGTTACAGATGGACCAAGACTTGTAAAACCATTACAGGAAATGGGTTATGACTACGTTGTAACAGAACTAGATGCACATTCAAAAACACTTGGTGTGGATAATATTGTAGAATCAGAATTTGCACAAACACTACGTGGAATAATCGAATAAAATATATAAAATTAAAAAACTTTTAAAAAAAATAGCTAAAATATAAAATAAATAAAATTCATATATAATATATATTAGATAATTTTGTATAAAGGTGACATAATTGAATATTGTAATAATCGGAGGTGGAGCCTCCGGGTTAACAACCGCATCCAACATAAGAAAATATGATGATGAATCTCAAATAATTGTATTTACAACACAAAAGAATGTAGCATATTCCCCATGTGCAATACCATATGTAATAGGTGGACATATAGACAGCTTTGATGATATAATTATGCATAAACCAGGAGAATATATGCGTAAAAACATCAGAATAATGACAGAAACCACAGTAACAAGTATAGACAAAGATAACACAGAAATAACATACAAAACTAAAGATTCTGAAACTGATGAAAAAATAAAATACGATAAACTCGTAATAGCAACAGGTGGAAAACCACTAATACCACCAATACCAGGAAAAGATCTCAAAGGAGTATTTAAAGTAAGAACAGTAGAAGATGGAAAAGAAATTCAAAACTACGCACAAAATGCAAAACGTGTAGTACTAGTTGGAGGAGGAGCAATAGGACTAGAATTAGGATCAGAACTAGCAAATAAAGGAATTGATGTTACTATTGCTGAAATGATGCCACAACTATTCCCAAGATCATTTGACAAAGAAATGTCAGATAAATTCCAAAAACACTTACAAGATAAAAACGTGACCATACTCACAGGCTCAGCAGTACAATCTATTAATGGTGATGAAAAAGTAGAATCTGTAACAATAGATGGAGAAGAAAGACTAGCAGATATGGTAATACTCTCAACAGGAGTAAGACCACAAACTGAACTAGCTGAAAGCATAGGCTGTGAACTAGGACAATTTGCAATAGATGTAGATGAACACATGGAAACATCAGTTGAAAACGTATATGCAGCAGGAGATTGTGTAGAAGTTACAAGTGCTATAACTGGTGAAAAAACATTATCACCTCTAGGTACAACAGCTGTAAGACAAGGAATAATTCTAGCACGCCACCTAGTAGGACATGACTTAGAATTTAAACCAGTTCTTAACTCCACAGTATCACAAATTGGAATCATGGAAATGGGAGCTGTAGGAATCACACAACAAGAAGCTGAGAAAAATGGAATTGATGTTGTAGTAAGTAATGTAGATTCACTATCTCGTGCTCGATATTATCCTGGAAGTAAACCATTATTCCTAAAACTCATTGCAAAACTTGATGGAACAATTATTGGATGTCAAATGTTTGGACAAGAAGCAGTAGCAGAAAGAGTAGATACAATGACAACCATAATATCACAAAAACTAACATGTGATGAAGTTGTAACAATGGAATTTTCATACGCACCACCAGTATCACAAGTAATTGACCCACTAGCACAAGCAGCAGCAGAATGTCTTGAAAAAATTGAAGCTATTGAAGATCAAAAACAACTTGAAGCTGAAGAAAAACAAAAACATGATATTGAAGTTGCAAAAGAAGAACAAAAAGTTATTAATAAAAACATGGTTCAAATAAGAAAAGATGATGCAATGGCTAAAATTGCAGAGCAACTTGATGATATCAGAGCAAAACGTGAAAAAATAGAAGAACCAACAATCCAAACAGAACAACCACCACAACCAACAGTAAGTTTCACACAACTACTACGTCAAAATCAAGAATAAGTAGTGTGGAATTTATTTTTTATACTCCACCCCATCTTTTTTTTTAATTATTTTTTTTATATTTTATTTGAGAATTTAACTTATATTTGTATTTTAAGATGTATTCATTTTTTTTAAAGATAATTTTTTTGATTCTACCCCTTCGTTTTTTTGTTTTTATATTTTTTTAATTTACTTTTATTATTATTTTTATGAAGTTTAATTAACTATTTAATACTATTTTATTTATTTAAGTTATTTTATTTGATTATATTGAAATTAAAGTGTTATTTTTCGGATATTTTTTTGATAATTTTAGTAGTATTTATATAATTTTTAATTCAAATATTAAAGCAAGTATTCATTATATTTTAAATTTAGTTAAAAATTAATTTACTAACATATTTCAAAGTAATTTTGAATTCTAGTTAAAAAAATAGGAATAATAAAAAAAAGTCAAGTTTTGGAGGAAAAAATGATTTTTTATGAATAAAAAAAATAAATTTTTATTCTTAGGTTTAACACTACTTTTAATATTAGTTTCAGTTAGCTCAATAAATGCAACTGAAAATAATGATACAACAACAATATCAGATACAACAAGTACAAATGATATTATTAATGTAGAAAAAACTACACCAGTAGAAAAAGATACAATAACTACAGATGTTAAATCTGAAAATAAGATAATTAAAAATACAAAAAAAGATTTAAAAGATGTAAAAACTGTTAAAAAAGCATCCAATACAACAGTAAATGTAAACTCTTCAAACTACAATCAATATTTCACAAACTCAGGAAAACTATCAGATAAAATATCTGCAAACTCATCAATTATTCTTAATGGAAAATTTGAAAATAAAACTTTCCAAATAAACAAACCAGGAATATACCTTGCAGGTAAAAATAGTATCATAAAAAATGGACAAATAACAATAACAGAAAATGCTGAAAATTCAACTCTAACAAATATCAGCATCCAAATAAGTAATTCAAACATAACAAAAGCAATAAATAACCAAGCAATGGGTGTAACATTATCAAATATTAACATCACATACAACAAACCAGCAGGTATAACACTTGGTATTCTAAATACAGCTGAAAATGTATCAATATTAAATAATAACATAAAAATAGAAGGACCAAATGCACCAATAGACTGGTATAATTCATCTAGTGAAAGATACATGAAAGTAAACACAGCAGCAATAAGCTCACAAGGTGATGACATAACCATTCGTGGAAACAATATTAACGTTACCATAGCAAATGGTAGTGCATATGACCCATATGGTACAATAGATGTTATAGAAATTGTTAATGGTGATAATGTAAATATTATAAACAATACAATAGTAGCATCAAAAGCATCATATGTATATGCTATAAGTGCAGCAATTACAAACTCAAGAGTTTCAAATAATAAATTTAATATAAGCAGTGAATCATACATCAATGCAATACAAATAGGAAATATGATTGCAACAGGATCAAATGTAGGAATTGCAAATAATATTATCACAGGTGTATGTAAAAATACAACACCACTTTCATATGATGAATCAAAAGCATATGCTATTATAGCATCAGGTGTATCAAAAGCAACTAATATGAACATTACAAATAATACAATTAATGTTAATGCAACACTAAATACTGGAATTGAACTATTTAACACAGAAAATAATATAATAACTGATAATAAAATGAACCTCTCTGGTGTATATTCAACAGGAATTAAAGGAAATCTTGCACCTAAAACTATTATTAGAAATAATAAAATAAATTCAACAGGTAATAGTTCAATTGTAACATATCCTGGTGTTTATGGAGTAATATATAATAATGATGCAATTTATCTTGAAAATAGTATGTATGTAAATATCACAAACAATAACATGAAAGTCATGGACAAAGGATGTAGTGAACAAACAGCACCTATTATACTAAATAAATCAAGTACTATAAGAGTTACTGATAATATAATTAACACATCAAATGATGAAAAAACAATACAAAATATTGGCTCATCAAATGTTTTAGATGATAAAAATACAATTTATATAAATGGTACACTTCAAGATACATATATTATAACAAATAATACAATAAGTCAATATTTCATTAAAGAAAATGGATATCAACTAGCAGATAATGTATCAGATCATGATATTCTTAATTTCCAAGGAACAATTGCAAATCTCACAGATTCAAACTTTAAAATGGTAATTAACAAACAAGTTAAATTAATTTCAACAACACAAGATGCTGTAATTCGGAATGTTCCAATAATAATTACTACTGAAGGTGAAAATACAAAAATAATAAATCTTACAATTGAACTTATAAAACAAACAGGAGAAGCAATACCTATTAAAAGTACTGCTGAAAAAATTAAAATTATAAATAATACAATTAAAGTAGAAGGACCAAATGCACCAATAGATTGGACTTATTACCCTAAATCTTACGTAAATACAGCTGCAATAAGTTCAGAAGGAGATGATGTAACTATCTGTGGAAATAACATTACTGTTACAAAAAAAGCTGATAGTCAAGATCAAGCATATGGTACAATAGATGCTATAGAAATTATTAGCGGAAATAATGTAAATATTATAAACAACACAATATCAGCATCAAAAGGTGTATATGTATATGCTATAAGTGCAACACTTAACAATTCTGATATTTCAAACAATAAATTTACCATAAATGGTGAAACATACATAAATGCTATTCAACTTGCAAATCCATCATTTAATGTTACAATAGCAAACAATGATATTAAAGGTGTATGTAGAAATACAACACAACTTAATGATACAGAATCTATATCATATGCTATTATTTCATCAAGCAGAACAACCCCTGGAAACAATATAACCATTATAAATAACAATATCAATATTAATGCTACATTAAATACAGCTATAGAATTATATAATACAGAAAATTCAACCATAAATAATAATAGAATGAATCTTACAGGAGCATATAATACAGCTATTAAAACTGAAAATGCAGCAAATACTCATATAACAAATAATACAATTAACATAAAAGGAAATAGCAAGACTACAATAATACCTGATATTTATGGAGCAATATATAATAATAATGCTATTAATATGAAAAATAGTCCAAATACTGATATTACACTTAATAATATAACAGTCATGGATACAGGATGTAGTGATCAAACAGCAGCTATAATATGTACAAGTTCAGATAATGTAACAATTTATAATAATATATTTGACACATCAAATGTTGAAGATAAAGCAATACAAACTATAACATCAAATAATATTACAACACAACTAAATGCAATTTTTGTAAATGGTACAAGAAATGGTAACACACACATTATAACAAATGATACAATAGAACAATTCTTTATTAAAAAAGATGATTATCAACTATCAAATAATGTGTTAATTGGAGATACTCTTGATTTCCAAGGAATAATTGCAGATCTTAAAGATTCAGACTTTAAAATAGTAATAAATAAACCAATTAATATTATATCAACAACACATAATGCTATAATTCAAAATATACCAATAACAATAACCTCTGATGCTATAAAAACAAATATATCAAATATTAACATTGAATTTAACTCAAAAAATACTATAACACCTATTATAAACAATGCAAATGATGTAAAAATAATAAATAACATAATAAAAGCAACATCTGTAAATCCTATAACAGTTATTAAATCAGAAGATGATAATACAAAATTCATAATACAAAACAATACAATAAATGCAGTAGTAGAAACACCACTAAATGATAGAATACCACTAATAAATACACCATCAGCAACAGTTACAAACAATAAAATTAACCTAACAGATATAAATAGTGAATCAATACTTGGAGATGAAGCAGTATTTGCAGCAAACATATCAGAAAACACACCTCAAATGCCATTCCACTCATTTATAAATATAACAAACAATACACCAATTAAATATAATCAAGATGCAAATATCACAATAAAAATAGAAGGAATTTACCATCAAAACATTACAGGAGTTATGAATGTAACAATCGATGGTAAAACATACAAAATTAATGGAACTCAAAGTACAATAACAATTCATCCAAACACAATGAAAGTAAATATAAACATAGATTACGTAGATGAAAATAACAACTATCTACCAATTAAAAACTACACACAAATACTTAATGTAGACCGTTCAACAAACTCAAACATTCAAATTACAGTTAAAAATGAAGTATTTGCCGGTGAAAATATTACCATTACAGCAATAATATCAGATAATGGTAAATTAATCCAAGACGGTTATGTAGCTTTCAAACTTAATGGAGTAACATTAAAAGATGCAAATGGAAACAGAATAAAAGTACGCGTAATTAATGGAATAGCAACACTAACATACACAATACCAAGTAATTACGCAGCAAAAGACTATATATTAACTGCAGTATTCTCAAATGCAAACTACGCACGTGTAGAAGTAAATCAAACAGTAACAATAATACCATCAAATGTATTTATACAACCAACAAGTGTATATTACGAAAATGGAAAACTAATGATAAAAGCAGATATTAAAGATGCAATAACAAACAAAAACGTAGCAATAAGAACAAAAGTAACACTAAAAATCAATGGAAAAACAATTATTGACCGTATGATAGTAGAAAATGGAACAATCACAATAGCACAAGATCTTAAATTTAACAACGGTATAAAAACATTAACAATCATATCAGGACCAAATCGTAAATATAACGTAAATAAAATAAATGTAAATTTTATGGTACAAAACACACCAGTAAAACAAAGCAAAAACACAACACAAATAACAACAAATGACAGCTTAAAAGCAAAAGTATAATATTTTTTTATACTTTTTATAACCACCTTCCCCTTTTTTTTAAAAATAAACTTTCTTTTTTTTATAATAAAATTACATTCTTATATCATAAATTTTAAAAGAAATTAAAAAGATATATTTATACATACTTAATTAACAATACAAAAAAAATTAGTAATTAAAAAAAAGATTGTTAATCTAAAAATTTTAAGGAATAATAAAAAATATTTTTTATAACAAATAAATAAAACTATAAAAAGGTGACAAATAACATGGAAAAAGTTGTATTAGCATTCAGTGGAGGACTTGACACATCAGTTTGTGTAAAATTACTCGAAGAAAAATATGGTATGGAAGTAATCACAGCATGTGTAGATGTAGGACAACCAGAAGATGAAATTAAAAGACCACAAGAAGCAGCAGATAAAATAGGTTCATCAAAACACTATACAATTGATGCAAAAGATGAATTTGCAAAAGACTATGCATTCAGATGTATAAAAACAAACTCATTATATGAAGGATATCCTTTAAGTACAGCATATGCAAGACCATTAATAGCTAAAAAAATTGTGGAAATTGCAGAAAAAGAAGGAGCATCAACAATAGCACATGGATGTACAGGAAAAGGAAATGATCAATTCAGATTTGAAGCAACTATCAGATCAGAATCAGACCTAGACATTGTAGCACCAGTACGAGACTACAACCTAACAAGAACAGAAGAACAAGAATATGCAAAAGAACACGGCATACCACTACCATCAGAAAAAATCTACAGTATAGATGAAAACATCTGGGGAAGATCAATCGAAGGAGGACTTCTTGAAAACCCAGCAAATGCAGCACCAGAAGATATCTACGCATGGACATCCTCAACAGAAGATGCACCAGACACACCAGAAATTGTAAAAATAGAATTTGTTAATGGTGAACCTGTAAAAATTAATGATGAAGAACTTGCACCTGTAGCATTAATTAGAAAAGCAAATGAAATAGCAGGTAAAAATGCAATAGGAAGAATAGACATGATTGAAGATCGTATAATTGGTCTTAAATCACGTGAAAACTATGAAACACCAGGAGCAATACTACTCATCACAGCTCACCAAGCACTTGAAAAACTAATCTTTAGTCGTGAAGAAATTAAATTTGCTGAAATGATCAGCCAAAAATATGCAGAACTAGTATATGATGGACACTGGAATGAACCACTCAGAGAAGATCTTGACGCTGTAAATGACTTCATGCAAAGACGTGTAAATGGTATAGTTGAAGTAAGATTACATAAAGGATCAATGAAAGTAATTACAAAACAATCACCATGTGCATTATACAACCAAGAAGATGTATCATTTGATGATAAAGGTATTGACCAAAGAGAAATGATTGGAATGGTAAAATACCACGACATTCAAGGTGCAGAATACTCAAAAGTAAAAAAAGACCTAGAATAAGTGATTTTTTCATATTAACCTCCCATTATACTCTTTTTTTATATCTTTTAAATTATTTCAAAAAAAATATCTTTTTTACTTAACAAGCTAATTTTTTACTATTTAAACTTTAATATAAATCTTATCTTTAAATTTAATTATGAATCCTTTATTGTATTTTTATAATTATGATTTAATTTTATGTAATTATAAATAAAATATTTAATTTTTAATAGTTAGATATTTATATAAATATAGTTTAGTTAAAATAAAATTTATTTTTTTTAGGAGTGTGATTAGTATTTATGTCATCTTTTAGGTCTCATGCTTTAGCTGGTTTATTATTTGGATTGCCTTTTATTAGTAATGTTTTTTATTTGTTTTTTGCTTTACTTGGTGCTTCTGTTCCTGATTTAGATCATCAAAATAATAAACATAAGGTTTATTCTATGATTGGTTTTGGTGTTGTTTTATCTGTTTTACTTTTCTTTTTAAATGGTGATGTGCTTTCTGGTTTAGTTTTAATTCTTTTGGGTGTTATTTTTTATTTTTCTCGTCATCGTGGTTTTAGTCATACTTTAGTTGGTATTGTTGTTTTATCATGTTTGTTTAGTTTTATGTTTATGGGTTTTGTGTCTGTTTTGATGCGTTTGTGTATTGATTTTGGTGTGAATGTTCCTTTTAGTAGTATTGTTTTTATTGTGATGGTGTTAATTGGTTATTTTGTTATCCATAGACGTTATTTGATGTTGTATATCTTAGCTTTGGCTGTTTATCTTGTGTTGTTTGGCTTTGATTTTGGTATGTTTAATTGGTATGTGGTTTTTGGTATGTTTTTAGTTGGTGGTCTTAGTCATTTGATTTTGGATTTAAGGACACCTGCCGGTTTATCATTATTTAAACCTTTTATAAAAAGAAAGTTTCATCAAAAAATGGCTTTGTTTTTATTTATTATATGGTTAGTTGTTGCTGTTGGATATTTAGTTTATTTTAATCCCCTTATTTAAAATTAACATGTGTTATATGTATTTATCATTATTCATAACAATTAAATATGTTGATTTTTATAAATATACATATACTATATACTTAATTTTGAATAATTTCTTTTTTTAAGTATGGAGTTTTTATAGCTAATTGATTTAAATTTTATAATAAAAACGGAGTTTAATTTATGTTTTTAACTAGAATATTCTACGGAATTGAATTTTTCGTAGTATTAGTAGTCGAAATAATAAAAGCAGTATTTGACACAGCTGCTTGCAGTCTCAAGGGAGATGTAGATCCTGTAGTTGTAGAGATCAGACCTGATCTTAAAAGACCAGTATCTTTAGCAATTCTCAGTAATACTATCACATTAACACCTGGTACAATTACTGTAGACATGGATCAAGATGAACGTGTATTAACAGTTTCTGCTATTACACCTCGTGCAACTGAGGCAATCATACCTCTTGAGCCATATATAAAAAAAATGTTAGAATAAACATAGGGTGATGAGATGGATTTTTTAACACTATCTGAATTGTTCCTAATGTTATGTTTAATAATTTACATGATTGCAAATATAAGAATAGGTGCAAGAAAAACCACAGGTTCAGCACTAGCAGGAGTTGCTGGTTTTACAATTGCATTAGCAATATTCTTAACATTAGTATATAATGTAGCAGCAATTGAATTTTGTAGAGACATAGCATTCGCAATATTAATATTAAGTCCTGTTGGAACAATCGCTGCAGCCTACGCACTCGCTGGAGGAGATTTATAATGGCAACAGCAGAAATAAGTTTAACAATAGGTGATCCTGTAGGAATTATTATTGGTATTTTACTTATAATTGGTGGTATACTCATATTGTGTGCTACTAAAGGACTAATATGTAATACTGATGATGATGTAAAATACAACGTATTTGCTAGACTAGAAATTCTAGGTATAGTAGATATGGTTGGCGTACTTGTCCTCATATTAGTTGGACAACCAGCATTAGGTGTAGTATACTTTATATTAGCACCATTTGCAACTCATGCAATCGCAAAAGGACACTTCCGTGGAGAACAGGAGGAGCAATAAAATGGCAGATTTAACTTTAGTAATTCAAAATATAATCCCATGGGTATTATATATAATTGCAATTCTAGGTGCTATTGTTTGCTTAATGCAAAAAGATCTTCTTAAAATGGCAGTTTTAACCAGTGTAAGTGGATTTGCAGTAGCAGCAATTTATCAAGTGCTACTTGCACCAGATGTAGCTTTAACTCAAGCAGTAGTTGGAGCAGCTATTATACCAACACTCGTAGCAATTGCAGTTCTAAAAACACGAGAAGAACCTATATCAAAAGATGAAGGTGATCTATAATGGTATTTAGTTCAATTCAACTAGGTGCTTTAGTAACCGGTGCATTATTAATGATGATCGGTGTAGTAGCATTAGTATATCTAGATAACGTTCTTAAGAAAATTATTGGAGCAGCATTTATAGGTGATGGAGTAAACTTATTACTAGTTTCACTAGGTTACAGAGCTAATGGAATAACATACATCTTACTACAAGGAATGGATGTAAACAACTTCCTAGGCCATGCATCATATCCACTACCATTTGCACTTGTACTTACAAGTATTGTAATTGGTGCAAGTACCTTAGCTGTAATGCTAGCACTTACAATAGTATTATATAAAAGACATGGAACACTCAATGCATCCACTCTTTTAAATGATAAAAGATTAGGAGAGGATAAAGAATGAGTAATACTATCACTACAATAAATGGAGGTAGATTCTAATGGATGGAACAATATTTATACCTCTACTTGTAATTATCCCAATAATTTGTGCAATACTTGTAAACCTATTACACGGTGCACAAAAAACAACAAAAGCATTAGCATTTATCGGAGCTATATGTCTTGCATTAGTACCAATACTTGCAACATACGGAACACAATTCTTCGGAGCTTATCAACCACTAATAAATGGTGGATTAAGCGTACAAATACCAACAGCTGTAAATAGCATTATTTCAGGCTCAGTATTAGAATTATTCCACCCAGCAATTACCTACGTATTTGGACCAGGACAACAAACAGTTCTATTCATACTAGGAATAGTTGCAATGTGTGCAGTATTCATATCAATTGTAGAAACAAAGAAAACATCAGGAGTATACTTATACCTATTATTCATGCTCACAGCAGCATTAATGGCATTCATACTCACAGATGATATATTTAACTTATACGTATTTTTCGAAATCGCAGCACTCGTACAAGTAGGTTTAATACTTGTATCAAGAGTACGTGGAAACTATGAAACTGGTTTAAAATACATGTTACTCGGAGAAGTAGGTGGATCCTTCATGTTATTAGGTATCGCACTTATACTCGGATTAACAGGAAACGTAAACATATCAGATATAGTATTAATGATACACTCAGGTGCAGTTGACCCAACAAACCCAGTATTATTATTCGCAGCAGGTATGTTACTTTATGGATGGTTATATGCAACAGGATTACCACCATTTAACGCAATAAAATCAGAAATATATAGTAAAGGATTATCAAGCGGATCAATGGTTCTTCAATCATTCTCAGTAATAGGATGTATTGCAATAGGACTAATTATATTAAGAATCTTCGGATACCTACCAGTAGTACAAATGGTAATACTTGCAGTATCAGTTCTTGCAATGATTCTCGGAATCTGTATGGCAATGGTACAAGACGACTACAAACGTGTAATCGCATACTTAGCTGTAGGAGAACTAGGATACATCGGAGTAGGTCTAGGACTTGGATCAGTATACAGTATAACAGCAGGATTATTCCAAGCAGTTAACGAACTTGTAGTAACATCCTTCCTATTTGCAGGATTTGGACTTGTATTATACAAAACCAAAACAAGCAAACTTTCAAAACTCGGAGGATTACTTGAAGATATGCCATGGGCAGCACTACTTATAGTATTAGCAGGATTTATTATGGCAGGAGTTCCACCATTCAACGTATTCCAGAGTAAATACATGCTCTGTCAAGCAGCAATGGTACAAGGAATCCCAGAACTAGCAATAATCATGATCATACTAAGTATTGTAACATTCCTTGCATTCTTAAAAATCACATACATGATATTCCTAAGACAAAAACCTGACGACCTTAAAGTATCAAAAGCAAAAATACCAAAAACAACAATGGCAGTTATGGTATTATTCCTTATAATAAGCTTAATAGTAGGTCTATTCCCAGGATTAGTAGTTGACAATCTAGGCATAATGGCTTTATCTGCCCTAATACTATAAAGGTGATAATATGAAAATGTATGAAAAACTTGTAGCATCCCTAAAAAGTACATTTGGGTTAGATCCACAAGAAACATTAATACCAGGAGTACAAACTTCTTCAATCATGTCAGCAGAATTACTCTTCATGGCATCTGTACTTATCGCAGCATTAACAATAAGACTTGTAAGTCTTCCTTTAATGGTAGTTGTAGAAGTAGCACTTATGATCGGGTATGTATATGTATCTCCAATAATGCCTAAATTGTACAAAGAAAACAATGATAGTCTAAACAACATGATGTTCTATGCAATAATAGCACTAGCAATAATTGCATTAATATTCAATGTGGGGGTTAGTATAATATGAATTCCACAATAAGAAAATTAGCATCAGCATTAGCAATACTTATCGTAACAGTAATCTTCCTAAATTCAGTATTCCAATTCAGTTACATGATATTCCCTGGAATAAACTACATATACCAAGGAATTGGAGTAAACATAGCACCTAACCTTGTAACCAACATCGTATTTGATTTCAGAGGATTCGATACACTTGGTGAAGCATTAATATTAGTAAGTGCTGTTGTAACAACAATGCTTGTATTCGGAAGAGGAAAAGTAAACCTTGGAGGCGACGACGATGAGTGATCTTCTTAAATTAATAGGATATCCAGTATCATTCATTATGATAGGATACGGAGCTATGACCATCCTAGGTGGACACATAACACCGGGTGGAGGATTCCAGGGAGGTACAATGATGGCTTCCGGAGCAATTCTCTGTATTTTAACATACGGATTAAAAGATAATCCATTTAACCTATCACACGAAAGAATGTCCATAATCGAAAGCTGTGGAGCGTTATTATATGTAATATTAGGTTTATGTGGATTATTCCTTGGCGGATCATTCCTATATAACGTAGGAACAAACATATACGGATTAATACCATCAGCAACAGCAGGTATATTTAATTACCCTGACGCACTTCACGCAGGAATTATACCATACCTAAACATTGTAGTTGGTTTAAAAGTATTTATCGGATTAACAACATTAGTAATACTCTTCTATGGTGTAACAAAATACAGAGAAGATTATGTTGATGATGAGGAAATAGACTAGGAGGAAAAAAATTATGGTTTTAGAATCAATAGCTCCTAATTTATTTGGAGTAGCATACGTTGGACCTACAATATGTGGTTTCATAATGGGATTACTAGTTGGTGCAATTATGCATAAAAACCCAACAAAAGGAATACACCTTAATACTTCATCATGGATTGCAATAATAATCGGAGCAATTATCGTTGCATACTGGCTTGGTACATTCCCATACTATGGTGGATTACCACTCGGACCTGGATTTGTAGTAGCAATTATTGGAGCAATAATTGGAAGAGCATTATTTGGAACTAAATATGAAGCTTAAGTGGGGTAATAAGAAATGTTTTTAACAACAAAAGATTGTAATGGCTCAGGTGAATGTGTAGAAGCTTGCCCTACTGATGCAATTAAATTAGTTGACGGCAAAGCTGTAAGTTGTATAACATGTGGTAAATGTCAAAGAGTATGTCCAAACAAAGCAATCTTCAAAAATGATTTGGGCGGTTATGTAGTAGATAGGACAAAATGTAACACATGCGGAATGTGTATAAATGTATGTCCTGTAAGTGTTATCACAATAAAAGATGGAAAATTAATGGGATTATGTTCTAACTGTGGAGTATGTGTAGCTCCATGTCCACAAAATGCAAGAAAACCACAACCAAAAAGACCAGTTAAAATGGAAAATGATGTGGTTAACAGAGTTAACATCGGAACCAACTTTGAAGATTGTATAGAATGTGGAAGATGTGCATATGTATGTCCAACTAATTCAATTAAATTCTCATACATTGAACCTGGTGTATGTACCAAGTGTGATATATGTATAGATGTATGTCCAAGAAATGCAATTGGACCTATTGAAGAAGGTGGAGAATATCATATTGACATGCAAAAATGTGCAATATGTTACAAATGTCTAATAGAATGTCCAAATGAAGCAATTGTAGCAGAAGATCTTGTATTAACAATTAATCAACCTGATTATGATGTTGAAAATGATACAAGAATGATATCATGTATTGAATGTAAACTTTGTGCAGATGCATGTCCTACAGATGCTTTAGATGTAATTAATAAAAGACTCAGATACCAAGTTGATAAATGTACTCTTGTAAATGGATCAGATCATCCATGTGCAAAAGATATTGAACATGCACCATGTACAACAGCATGTCCACAAGGTGTACTTGAACTTATACCTGAATCAAAAATTACACTAGAAGGATTATGTGTAGAATGTAGTATTTGTGTAAAAGAATGTAAATATGATGCACGTAAATTTGGAAGAACAACATGGGATGGAGAAATCAAACCTAACTGTATTAAATGTGGACTATGTATAGAAGTATGTCCAAAAGATGCACTATGGCTTGAAGATGGACAAATCAAAGTAAACTTTGATAAATGTGTACTTTGTGAAAAATGTGCAATGTATTGTCCTGTAAATGCAATTCCTAAAACAACACCACTCAAAATCAAAATTGCAAGTGGATACTCAATGCTTAACAACGACCTATGTATTGAATGTGGACGTTGTAAAGAAGCATGTCCATTTAAAGCAATTAGCATAGATGATGATGGTAACTATCATATTAACAACCAAAGATGTATATACTGCGGAGCTTGTAAAACAGCATGTCCAGCTAGAGCAATAAAAATACAAAGAAACTACGAGGCAACAATATGAGTTTAGGAAAAATTTTTATTGAAGGAATATATGTAAACTTAAAAAGATTAATCTTTGGAAGCGAATGTCGTACAGATCTACAACTACGTGAAGATGCATTAAATGGTAACATAAAACCATCACCAAAAGTAGCAAAAGTAGAATGTATAGGATGCGGTGGATGTGCAACAGTATGTCCAACACAAGCAATTGTAATGAACCCAGTAGAACCTGTGGAAATTATACCAGGTATAATTAAAACAGCAATTCCTGAAATTAATGAAATTGAATGTGTACATTGTTATCAATGTCATGATTTCTGTCCTATCTATGCACTATTTGGAGTAGCAGCAACAATTCATCCAAACGATGTTGGAACAAAATGTGATAAAGACATCAACAGTATGCTTTTAGATCCAGCAGAAGTTTCAGATAAGAAAATGAAAGAATTAGCAGAATACCTTACTGATGATTCTATACTTCTTAAAAGAAAAGAAGCACAAGCTGCAAAAGATGCACAAATCACAGAAAACGAAGAAAATGTAGCAGAAAAAGCTGCAGAGGAACAATAAGTTAGAGGGGATATAATGGGAATTAAATCACAATCTCGTAAAAAATCTATACATCTAATGCTAGTATATACTGGTGGATGTAACGGTTGCGATATAGAAATAGTAAACACAGTATTATCTCCAAAATTCGATATAGAACAATACAATGTATATCTAACATGGAACCCAAGAGAAGCTGATGTTTTAGTTGTATCAGGTCCTGTAACCTACTGGACAAAAGAACCTCTACTTAAAATTTATGAATCAATACCAAATCCTAAATTTGTAGTAGCAGTAGGAGCATGTGCACTTACAGGTGGAGTTTACAAAAACATACACGGAGAACTTCCATCTGAAGAAATTGAAGGACCGGTGGATAATGTTATTCCAGTAGATGCTAAAATACCTGGATGTGCAGTAAGACCAGAAGATGTTGTAGCTGGAGTAGTATCTCTACTACCAATAATACAAGAACTAAAGGATTAAATATTATTAAGGAGTATTTATATGGTTACAAAAATAGATGGAGCAACAACTTGTACACCTAAGGAAAGACAAGTTTTTGAAACAGAACTAAATATGGGTACAGTACATCCAGCAGCTTTAGAACCTTACAGAGTAAGATTATTCATTGAAGATGAAATTGTTAAAGATGCTGAAATTACTGTAGGTTTAAACCATAGAGGAATTGAAAGAATTATGGAAGGATTACCTGTAGAAAAAGCTAATGCACTATCAGAAAAAGTTTGTGGTATATGTTCAAACGGACACATATACAACTCATGTCGTGTTGGTGAAGGTGCTATAGGTATTGAAATTCCAGAAAGAGCAGTGTATCTTCGTGTTCTTGCAGAAGAACTTGAAAGATTACACAGTCACATGCTATACTTAGGACACGGATCTGAAGTATTATGTCATGAAACCTTTGCTATGAGAATATTCTATATCAGGGAATCTGTAATGGAACTCTTATACATGATGGGTGGAAACAGAGTACAATATGGTATCTCTGTACTTGGTGGTATCAGACCTAGAGCTGACTTAAACCTTAAAGAACAACAAAAAATCCTTGAAACAATGGATTACATTGATGATAAAGTAGGAGCTTTTGCTGAAAGGTTTATAGCAGACCCTATGGTAATGAGCCGTATTACAGATACCGGTCAATTATCACGAAAACAAGCACTTGATTTACACGTAACAGGACCTTCCCTACGTGCAACAGGATATGAATATGATTACAGAACAGAAATGTTTGAATATGAACCATTTGAGTTTGATATTATAACTCAAGATGGTGGAGATGTACGTGCAAACATACTTATGCGTGCTACAGAAATATTTGAATCAACAAAAATTATCAGACAAGTTATTAAAAACTTACCTGATGGACCTGTTGTTAACCGTGACTGGGAAATGAGTGACTCACCAGTATTTAAAAGTTACATAGAAGTACCTCGTGGTGTATGTTACCATTCATATGGTCTTGAAGATGGTAAAGTAAGATCAAGTATTATCAGAACACCATCAATGTCAAATATTGCTGCAATGCAAGAAGCATGTATTGGTCACCCAATTCAGGATGCTCAACTTGCAATTGTATCATGTGACCCATGTTTTACCTGTACAGATAGAGCAATACAAGTAATTAAATTATAGGAGAAATAAAATGGATATATTAACATCAATTGGTTATGTTATAGGTGCGTTTATAATTGCTTCTATTGTATGTTTATGGTTACCAGGAATTGAAAAGAAATCTGAAGCTAGAGTACAACAAAGACTCGGTCCTCAACTTGCAAGTCCTGGTGTATATACAACTTTAAAGTTCTTCTTTAAAGAAACATTAAAACCATCTGCAATATTACCAAAAGTATATAACATGCTTCCACTATGTACTCTCATAGTAGTTACAGCATTATTCATAATATTAGTACCTCAAGTTATGGTTGCTTGGGGACCATTTGCTAGTCTTGTAGCAGTAGTAGGATTATTAAAACTAGAAGAAGTATTATATGTGTTCATGAGTTCATTTTCAAAATCACTTTTATCTAAAACAATGCCGTTCCCGGATCAGATAAAAGGTGGAAAACACATTAATGCAAAACAATCATTCTTCGAAGAAGTTAGTGCAAACCGTGCTTTAAAACTTATATCATATGGTAGTTTACCATTTTATATAGCTTTATTCATACCTGCTGTAATGTCAAATAGTATTGATCTTTCAACAATTGTTGCAGTACAACAAATTACAGGTCCATTCTTATTCACATTACCAGGTCTTATAGGTACAGTTGTGTTCTTTATTGGATTTATGATCATTTTAAATGCAAATCCATTTGCATACTTAGAAGGTCATTCAGATGTTATTCAAGGTCCTCTCCTTGAGTACATGGCAAAATACAGAGCAGTTTATGTAATGGCTCATGCTTTATTAATATTTGTAGGTGCTTGTGTATACTCAACATTATTCCTTGGTATGCCACCTGTATTTGGTATTACAATGATTGTACCAATTATCGTATCTATAATTATGACAATGGCTGTAGCTGTAGTAAGTGCACTTTCACCATTATTTACTAATAATGAATTCTATCCTACAGTTATAGGAATAACAATGATAGCTATAGTAGCAGTGTTACTTGCTTTCTTTTAAATAGGTGATATTAAATGAAAATCGTATTAAGACCACATCATATAATAGGTTTAGCAGGTTATATTGTAGAGCTAAGAACATCATTTAGAAATTTAATTGTTGTAAATCATCAAGATGAACCAATTAAATTAGAAGTTCCTGTTCTTAATGATCAATGGATCGAAGAACATGAAGCTTTAGGCTTAGAAGTTATTCCAGTATTTGATGATAGTAACTTCCTTGTTACATATGAAATAGCTAAACATAAATTAGATGAAGAGAGAAAAGCATTAGAAGAATAAATATTTTTTTATTCTTTCTTTTACTTTATTTTTTTAATTTTTACTTTTTTTTAAGAACTTTTTTTTATTGTATTTTTATCCTTATTTTTTCTGATAATTTTTTTTTATAATAATTTTCTAGTTTTTTTTATTTTTATCAATTTAGGTTTACTTAAATATGAACAAACATTAATTTAATTTATTTTTTTTTAGATTTTCATCAAATTTAGTTTATTTTTTTATATTTTTGTTTATTTCAAGTAAAATAATAATGTTTATATAGTATTAAAAGTATAGTATTATTATAAAAATTAGGTTTACCTAATTTTATATTAAAGTTAAATATAATAACACTACATGAAAATTAAAGGAGTAATTTATTATGAGCAAAACAGTTGATGATTTAACCAAAGGAGAAACCGGAATTATAAAAAATTACACTTCAAAAAGTGAAATTGCAAAACGCCTAAGAGAAATGGGAATTGTATCAGGAACACCTATTGAACTTAAAGGTAAAGCACCTCTAGGATATCCAATAGAAGTAAGAATTCAAGGTTTCAATCTTGCATTAAGAAAAGATGAAGCTCGAGCTATTGAGCTAGAATAAATTTACACTTTTTTTTAATTTTTACATTTTATTTTTACTTTACATATAAAAAGAAAAAAAATTTTACTAGGAATACTTTTATTATTATTAAAGATATGAATTCCTATTTTTTAGAAGTTTTAGATTAGGAAATTTTAAAAAATAATAAAAGTAGATTTAGGTATACCTAAATTTTTTGAGAGGTATGATATGGAAAAATTAAAATTCTTACTAGCCGGAAACCCGAACGTAGGAAAAAGTTCTGTATTTAACCATTTAACAGGACTAAAACAACACGTAGGAAACTGGCCAGGTAAAACAGTTGAACAAAAAGCAGGAATCTTCGAATTCAATAACTATGAAATTGAAGTAATAGATCTTCCTGGAAACTATAGTCTAACACCTTATTCTGCAGAAGAAATTGTATCAAGAGATGCAATCATTTTTGAAGATAATGATGCAGTAATAAACATAATAGACGCAGAAAATATTCAAAGAAACTTATATTTAACCTTACAAATTCTCGAAACAGGAGCAAACACTGTAATTGGACTTAATATGTTAAACTATGCAGAAGATGCAGGTTTTAAAATAAATGTTAAAAAACTTGAAAAAACACTAGGAATACCAATTGTAGTAATAGATGCAAGAGAAGGAAAAGGATTAAATGAATTAATAAGAAAAACCATAGAATCAACAGAAAACCCTGTAGATAAATCAGGCGAACTAACATATGGTTTTGAACTTGATGATCACATAAATGAAGTACGTGCACTATTTCCAAATTTAAAAGTTGGTTCAGCACCATCAACATGGGTAGCAATAAAATTACTTGAAAATGATAAAGAAGTAATGGAACTTGCTAAAAAATCAGCAGACAAAGATCAACTTAAAAAACTTGATGAAATTAGAAAACACGTAGAAGAAATTGTACACCAGCCACTTGATGACGCATTTATTGATGCTAGATACGGTCAAATTGCAACAATCATGAAAAAATGTGTTAAAAAACCAGCTGGATCAAAGAAAACACTAACAGATAAAATTGATAGTATTGTAACAAACAAATGGTTAGGAATTCCAATATTCTTAATTGTGATATATATTATATTCTACCTAACCTACACAATAGGAGGACCATTCCAGGATCTTATTGATGAAGGATTCTCAGCATTAATTGAATATCTAACACCTATGCTTGGAGACGGAGCATTAGCATCATTCGTATTAAATGGTGTAATTGGTGGAGTAGGTTCAGTACTTACATTTATACCAATTATATTCATATTGTTCTTCTTATTAAGTTTAGTAGAAGATATAGGATACCTAGCACGTGCAGCATATGTAATTGACCGAGCAATGCACAAAATTATGGGACTATCCGGAAAAGCATTTATACCAATGATCTTAGGATTTGGATGTGATGTAACAGGTATTATGGCAACAAGAACACTCTCAAATGAAAGTGACAGAATATCCACAATGCTAGCATTACCATTCATTTCATGCAGTGCAAGAATACCAATATATGCATTATTTACAGCAGTATTCTTCACACAAAACGAAGCAGAAATAACATTTGCAATCTATCTTTTAGGTATGGTTGTAGCAGTATTAGTAGCACGTCTACTAAAAGAAACAGTATTTGCAGAAGAATCAGCACCATTTATCATGGAACTACCACCATATAGAATACCTACACTTAAAAGTGCACTCTTACACATGTGGGAACGTGGAGCACTCTTCATTAAAAAAGCAGGTACAATCATATTAGGAGCTTCAGTACTTGTATGGATACTCAGTAACCTACCATTAGGAGTAGATGAAAGCTCAGCAGAAAGTATTCTTGGAATTATAGGAAGCATAGTAGCACCTATATTTAAACCATTAGGATTCGGATTCTGGCAAGCTTCAGTTGCTTTAGTACTTGGTATTATAGCAAAAGAAATTGTAGTATCAACATTTGGAACACTCTTCGGAGTAGGTGAAGATGGTATTAGTGAAGTTATACCAACATTATTCACACCACTTTCATCATTATCCTTCATGGTATTTACATTACTATACGTACCATGTTTCGCAGCATTAGGAGCAATAAAAGAAGAAACAGGCTCATGGAAATGGGTAGCAGCATGTGTAATTATCTGTTGTGTAGTTGCATATGTATTATCATTCATAGTATACCAAGGTGGATTACTACTAGGATATACCTAGATTAGTAAAAAAAAGAATTAGTATATAGATTTATACTATTCTTTTATATTTTTTTAACACCTTTTTTTCTTATACTATTAAATTTTTAAAATAAAAACAGGAGATGAAAAACAATGATTCGAGGAGTAAACACAAAAAAATACCATAAAAAAGATGATGAATAAAAATAAAATATAAAAAAAATCTAAAGGAGCATTTAAAAAAATGGCAGAAGAAATACAATGCAGACTATGTGGATGCAGGTTTGACCCTGATAAATCTAAAGACTGTGAATGTAACTGTGTTTTTGGAGGATGTAATGGACGTAATATAAGATGTCCAAACTGTGGACATGACATGCCAAGACCACACTCAAATAAAGATAAAACATCAATAATTGATAAACTAAAAGCATCAATAAAACTCTAAAATATGAGATGATAAATTATGGCACAATGCAAACTATGTGGAACCACATTTAATGAAGATGAAGCAGAAACAGTAGATTGTAACTGTGGATGTGGAAGTGACCTATATTTATGTCCAAATTGTGGATATGCAATAAAATTATCTGTTAAAGAAAAACAAGAAAAAAGAAGCTTCTTTAAAAAACTAACTGACGCATTTAGAATGGGTTACTAAAATAAGAAACTTAACCACCCAAAAAAAAATATCTATTAAAAAATAAACCCTATTTTTTAACTATTATTTTTATTTTTAAATACTTTTTAAAATAATTATAAAACTAGTATAGCTACCTTTTTTTAAGTATC
Organism: Methanosphaera cuniculi; assembly: GCF_003149675.1. Classification (NCBI taxonomy): domain Archaea; kingdom Methanobacteriati; phylum Methanobacteriota; class Methanobacteria; order Methanobacteriales; family Methanobacteriaceae; genus Methanosphaera; species Methanosphaera cuniculi. The sequence goes on from NZ_LWMS01000020.1 coordinate 79,251, forward strand.
CAGGTTATTTATGAAAAAAATTAGAGTACTTTTATATTATAAATTTCTGGTAAAAAAAAAGATTTAAAAAAAAAGTAAAAATTAAAGGAAAATAAAAAAAATATCTTACTATCTATTTTATATGATTTAAATATTCATATTTTTATTTCAAAATAAAACATTTTAACATCTATTTTTTTATTTCATATTTATAATGGGATTTTTACGTTTTTATAATTTCATGATTTACATTTGATTTTACAGTATTGTCCTAATTCTTAAAACTTAAATTATCTAAATTTTTAGCTATTATCTGAATTTATAAGTGAATTTTATCTTATTATATGATACTTTACAGATTTTAATTTAAAAAAAAGGGGAGACTTCTCCTTTTTAAGCATTATTTTTCCTACTAAATTTAAAGTGTGAGTATATACTTTTGTTATAATTCCTTTTTTATGATGTATAAAGATTTGGTTATTATCTGCTTTTTTTCTGTAAAGTTTCTTATTATGTAATTATATACATGTGTGTTATTGTCCGAATATTACTTAATTTGTTGTTTTAAGCAATACTATAAAAGATTAAGTATTTTTCTATTCTTTTATTAAGATATTTTTTTTTAAGAATAATTTTATGCTCTTACAATTATAAGTTTTTATAAAACATACTATATAAATATTACTTTAAAATTTTTAAAATAAATTTTAATAATTCATGAACAATAATTTTTATAATAGTTTCAAAGTAAGTTATTAATTTATAAATTTACAAAAGTATTATACAAAGCTTAAAGGGAATTATTTTAATATGAATATTAGACCACGTTATTTTATTCAAACTAAAGATGACTTATTTTTTGCAGTTAATACATATACACATCCGGAAGATTATATTATAGCATTTTTAAGATATGTTCCAGATGAAAATGGTGATAGATCACATGAAAACTTGAAGTATAGTAAAGTTGATTCTGATGAAGCTTATGAATACATAAAAAAACATCATCCTAACTACTTGTTTAAATGGAATGTAGAAAACAAGAAAATGATGGGAGTACCAACAACTGATATTAAAAAGATACTAAGTCCAATTAAACGACTAGATGAAATATTAAACATGAAAAGTGATGATCCATATATAGGTAAGATACAAAAATTAGCAGAAATATTCCATAATGAATGTGATATAAGCTATGAAAACATGGGAATAACAGGATCAACACTACCAGGACTACAAAAAAGTGAAACATCAGACATTGACTTCATAATCTTTGGACTAGATAATCATAAAAAAGCACGATTACTATATAAAAAACTCAAAGAAGATCCTGAAAGTATACTAAATCCTATTGAAGGTGAATTCTGGGAAAGAGTATATAATAAAAGAATAAAAGATGATTCACTAGATTTTGATGAATTCATATTCTATGAAAAACGTAAAAATAACAGAGGACTAATTGATAACACACTATTTGATATACTTTCAACTATGAATCCTGATGATCCAATAAATACAGATGAACTTTACTACAAACAAATAGGAAAAATGAAAATCAAATGTAAAATACAAGAAGATAAACAATCATTTGACACACCATCTATATATGACATATCAGATGTGGAAATAATAGAAGGTCCTAATGTAAAAATTGATAAATTAGTATCATATACCCATACATATGCAGGTGAAGTACAAAATAATGAATGGGTAATTGCATCAGGTGTATGTGAAGAAGTAACAAATAAAACAAATAATACAAAAACATACAACCTAACAATAGGAACAACACGCGAATCAATCGGCGAATACATAAAACTTAAAGAAAAACCAGTATAAAAAAAAATAGTAAAAAAAAAAGAAAGAAGATTAAAAATAATTACACATCTATAATACTTCATCAACACGATCAATATCAAACTTAGCAGTCTTAGCAACAGTCATAACAGCCATCACACCAGCTTGAACCGGATCTGTAACAACTAAATCAGCATGTTCACGTACAGATCCAACCATGTTAAGACTAATAACTTTAACACCATACTCATTTTTAATCTTATCAATAGCACCACCAATAGTACCACCCATAAGAGAACCAGCAAGAACTAAAACACCAACACGTGGAAGACAACTAACAGCAGAAATAGCTTCAGTAAGCTTCTCTTCACCTGCTAAAGGAAGTGTATCAACACTAATACGTTCACCACGAATATTATGACGATCAGCCTCAGTAATAGCACCAAGAGCAACTTGTGCAACCTGAGCACCACCACCAATAATAATAATACGTTTACCCCATACTTCATCCATAGAAGGAGAAACTGTAACATCAACAACTTCATCTAACTTCTTAAGCTCATCAACTAGATGATCCATATCATCAACATCTTCAAGCTCAATATAAGTAGATGCATGCTCATCAGAATCCATGTAAAGATGAGTATATGAAATATTAATATTCATACTAGCAATAAAATTAGTAACTTCTTTTAAAACACCAGGTTTATCAACTGAACGTATAGTAATAGCATTAGTCATAAAAAAACATTATCTCCTGAAAAAATTATTTTTATCCTACTTTTTTTATAATATAAAAAATATTTATTCCTTAGATAAGTACTCTCAAAAAAAAATAATACCTACCTTTTATCTAATCATCATATATTAATTTCATCATATAAAAAAACTTTTAAAAAAAAATAAGAAAAAGGAAAGAAAGTTAATCATGTGAAATAATCATCATATTCTACACCATTTGGAAACTTTGAATGAATATGTCCAGTATGAGGGTTATAGTATTCATGATATCCATCTCTACCCCGTATATGTTGAACTCCATCAGATGTTGTGTAAGATTTAACATATTGTCCATATTGAGGTGAATAATGATATCCATCATCTCCACCACCACTACTTTTTGAACTACTTTTACTGCTTGATTTTTTAGAAGATGATTGTGTATTTGATGATGCATCTTTATTGTTTGTATCTTTATTTACTGTTGTTTGGTTATCTGTTGCATTATTTTCAAGATCTACTTGTTCTAATAGTTCTACTTTTAGTGTTTGGAGTATATGAATCATAGTATTTTCATCTGGTGTTGTTATTAATACATTTCGTCCTGAATAATCAGCATAATAACTACATAGTCCACTTGGTGTTTTGTTAAATGTTTGATTGTTTTTTGTTGTTGGTTTTGCATCTTTTTGTGCTGTGTTTTTTACATCATCAAAACTTGTGGTTTGATTTGTTATATTTTCATTATCTGGGTATTTGTTATATACTATTATTTTCAGGTTTTCTTTGTTGTTTTCATATATCTGATAATCTGTTTGGTTTGTTACATTCACACTACTTTCTGGCACTTCACATGTTAATCCATCCATTGTTAGATTTTGATAGGTATCATAGGATGAATATGAGTATACTCCTAGTATGAATGCTATGATTATGAGAATTATGATTAGTATTTTATTTTTTTGTCTCATATTTTATAATTTCCTCTTTATAATGATTTTTTTTATTTTTTGATATGTGTTAGTTTATATTTTGTTTTTTAAAGTAATAAAATGTTTATATAACTAGTTTTATGTAATGTTAAGGAGTTATTTTATAGGTTTTTTATTTTAGCTTTACATATACGTTGTTTCATATTTTATTGTAATAATTTTTAAATTTATAAAAGTACATAAATTATTAGTAGTAAATAATATTTGAGGTTTGATATGATATGCAATATTTAAAATGGAAAGATAATAATGAATATGATGGAAGTCAAATTAATCCTTCATGGGCTTTTCAGGAATTTGGAGTTAAAGATTCAACAATTGTTTCATGGATGGGTCCTATGAATATACTTGGTGATAATCTTATTGACTATGAAGATGTAGGTCTTGACATAAAAGGAGATAAAATGCTTCATTTTATTGTTGAACATTTTGATGAACAGCCAGGAAATCTGAAACTTGCATATCATCGTCAGAGAATGCTTGTTATGATCACACGTGATAAACTACTAAATTATGGTATTAAAACAACACAAGATGGTGATGATATTTTTATTAATGATAGAAAATTATCAGTATCTATTGCAACAGCATCAATTAGTAGTATGAAAATACATTTTGCACTTAACATTACAACAAAAGGAACACCAAGTGATGTTAATACATCAGCTCTTGATGATGAATGTATGACACTAAGTGAAATTGAACAATTACAAGATGAAATTGCAAATACATACATAGAAACTATTGACACAATAATGTGTGATATTACAAAAACAAAAGTATTCTAGATCAAAAAAAATAAAGAAAAAATATATTAAATAAAATAAAGTATTATGATATATAAATAGAGGTTATTAATAATGAAAGTAAACTTAGATGGAATTCATACAAACTTAAGATTTTCAGCAGCACACATGGTAATAGGACATAAGTCATGTGGAAAAATACATGGACATAGTTATATTGTAGATGTTGAAGTTGAAGGTGAAAGAAGTGGACAATTTGGTTTTGTAATAGATTTTAAAGTACTAAAAGATATTACACGAAAAATATGTAAAACACTAGATCATAGAGTACTAATACCAATTGAAAGTCCAGATTTAGAAGTTACATATGAGGATGATAAAACAATAGAATTTACACTACTTGGAGATTGTGAATATAAACTTCCAAAAAGTGATGTTGTACTTCTACCAATTCCATCAACAACAGCAGAATCATTATCAATATACATAACAGAAAAAATAGTAGAAGCATTACCTGATACATCAACACTAGATTATATAGAAGTACAGGTAAATGAAGGAATTGGACAAGGAGCATCATATCATAAAACATTATAAAAGAATAATAAGATATTAGGGAGGTTTTTAGTTATTTGTGGTATTATAGAAATATTTTCAAGCCTACAAGGTGAAGGACAACTAATTGGAAAAAGACAAATCTTCATAAGATTTGCAGGATGTAATATTGATTGTAACTACTGTGATACACAAAATAGTAAAACAACAGAAAATGCAACAAACTACACAATTGATGAATTAAACACAGAAATACAAACATTAATGAGTTCTGATTTTGATTCACTTGAAATTACAGGTGGAGAACCACTACTACACGCTGATTACATATATGAATTTCTCAAAAAATATCCATACAAATCAATGCTTGAAACAAATGCCACACTACCTGATGAACTAGAAAAACTAACAGATGTAATAGATATTGTATCAATGGATATAAAATTACCAGAATATTTCAACTCTCATGAAAACTGGCGTGAATTATATCTTAAAGAACTTGAATCAATAAAAATACTTGAAGATACAAATACTAAGTATTATATTAAAATAGTAGTAAGTCCAACAACAAAAAAACAAGATATAGCTGATATAATGGAAGATATATCTAAAGTAGCATCAGCAAATACTGAGATAATAATACAACCTGTAAGTCCAATGAGTCTATGGGAAGATAAAACAAAACTATTTAAAATATCAGAAATTGTTGGAAAAAGCTTTAATGTATCAATAATACCTCAAATTCACAAATACATGAACATAGAATAAAAAAAGAAGGATATCCTACTAAAAAAGAGAACCTTTCTACTCTCCACCTTTTTATATATTTAATATTTTTTTTATAGTATAGTTATTCATATCCTACTAAAATTAAAAATTTAGAAAAATAAATACTTTTTTTTAAAAGAAGTTTGGATATTTTATTTCAAATTTTATTTAATCAATATTAATTTTAGTAATTTTTAAAATAAATAAAAAAATAGTTAGTAGTTTTCTTTATAAAAAATTAGAAAAAAATAGTTTAATTCTTTTTTTTTACACAATTTTTATTATTGCATAACAATTATAGATTTATATTTTATGTTATTATACTTTTTCTATTTTAATCCATTTAAAAATATAAAAAACATTCATATATAGACGAACTATTAAAAATTTATTATAAAAATGGATTTTATTATGAAAATTCATGCGTAATATATTAATAAGAAAAGCTATATTATTGATTATGTTATTCTTAAAAACATAACCCGGAGTTGATTAACATGGATTTAAAAATAAAGAATGATATAGAAATCAAGGATGCAATGACACATAATGTTATTAAATCAACAAGTGATGTGACAATCGCAGATATAGCTAAATTGATGACAAAGAACGATATAAGTTCCGTGGTTATAGAAGATGAAATAATAAAAGGAATTGTTACAACAAATAATATTATTTCAAAAGTTGTATCAAAAAATCTTTCACCCCAAGATGTAACAGCAGATATGGTAATGGAAGATTATGTGGGCTTAAGACCTGAAACATCACTAGCTGAAGCATCAAAGACAATGATTGAAAACAACTCAAAAGTTGTACTTGTAACAGAGAATGATGAATTAAAGGGAATTTTAACATTAACTGATATTGTTAGAGTATCACCTGAGTTAATTCAAATATTTATTGAAGAACTTGGTCTTGATGATATTTACCTTGAAAATTCACAGACAAATAATTCAAGTTATTCTGATAACGAAGAGCTTGATGAGGGAGTATGTGAACATTGTGGAGTATATGGATCACTTGATAAGTATGATGGACTCTATCTATGTTCTGATTGTATTGATGAGTTAAAATCAGAAGATGAAGACTAAGTTCAAATAAAATATACTTATAAATTTACCCAATAAATTTAACCTATAAGAAAAACAAAATAACATAGGTAAAAATCAACAAAATCAAATAAGTATTAAAAAAAAATATGGAGATGCGATTAGCAATGAAAAATAAAATAATCGAAAGAATCGAAAATGCAGATGAAGACTTCGAAATACAAATCACCAATGAAAAAGGAGACATAATGAGTGTTGCACTAAAAGATGTAATAACAGCAACACCAAGTACACCAATAATTAACGTTGCAAACCTAATGACAAAAAATAATATTAGACGTGTACCAATAACAGAACCTGGATCTGGTAAAATACTTGGGATCATAACAACAATGGACATTCTTGATTTCTTTGGTGGAGGAAAAAGATATAATATAATAACAGAAAAATACAATGGAAACTTCCTATCAGCTATTAATGCACCAATACGTGAAATTATGACAAAAGATGTTAAAACCATGAGTTATAAAGACACTATAATTGATGCAGCATCAGTAATGATAAAAGATAAAATTGGTGGACTGCCAATCATAGATGATGATGAACAAATCATTGGAATGATAACAGAAGGAGATGTAGTATCAAAACTAAAAGAACTCATCTTTGGACGTGAAGCACGAGATTTAATGACAGATAATATTATCACAACTACTCCTGGAACAAGAATTGAAGGTGTAACTAAGATAATGGTAAGAAACTCTCTACGTCGTATACCAATAGTTGGAGAAGATCCAAATTCAAATTCAAAAGAAGAAAAAATACTTGGAGTTGTAACAGCATCAGATGTACTTAAATACTTAGGTGATCATGAACTATTTGCAAAACTATTTTCAAATGAAGGAAATGATGTAGTTGATGTAACAATTGATAATCTTATGGAAGACTTCTTAATAACTGCACCAATGTATGAAAAAACAGAAGATCTCATAGATTTAATGAAAAAATTCAGTATTAAAGGTATACCAATAGTAGATGAAGATACAAATAAACTTGTAGGAATTGTAACAGTTCGTGATCTTCTAAAAGCAATAGTAGAATAAAAAAAAAGAAAAGATTTGCACAACATAATAGGAAGTTTATTATTTAATGGGAAAGTATTGAAATTTAATATTTAATTACACATTCAAAAAAAAAGAGTTAACTTATATTATTTTAGTTTTAAATTAAAGATATAAGGGGAAAAATTGCTTTTAAATCATCAAAAAAAAAATTGAAGAATGTGTTTTTTATTTTAAATTTCTAAAAAGATACTTTTTAGATGATGAAAAAAAAGGAAAGAAGATTAATTGTAAGGAGTTTCAAAAATAAGATTTTTTTTTCATCCCATCTACATAAAAAAATTATTCATAATATATAGTACTATTAAATAAAACTTTAAAAATTTTATCTACTAAATTTTAATAAAACATAGAAAACGAACTAAAAATATGCAAATAACACAAAAAATCAAATAAAAAAGTAAAAATAATGTAAATACTTTTTTATATCATAATTGAAAATACTTATAATTAAGACACAATCTAAGAACATTACTTAATTGTGAATATAAACAATCAAATAAAAGGAGCTGATTGCAATGACAATCGATAAAATAATGGTTAAAGATGTTATAACAGTAAATAAAGATCAAACAATAGTTGATGCTTTAAAACTTATGAAAAAACATAAAATATCCAGACTACCAGCTATATCTCCAAAAACCAAAGAATTAGTAGGAATTATAACAGAAAAAGATATGGCAATAAAAATAGCTTCAGCAAAATATGAAGAAATACCACTCTCACACATGAGAGTTTCAACAATAATGACACAAGATGTAATAACAGCAGCTCCAACTGACTCAAAATTACAAATTCTTAAAAAATTAGTTGACAACCATATTGGTGGAATACCAATAGTAGATGAACAAACAAAAGAAATTGTGGGAATTGTAACAAAAGGAGACTTCCTAAAACATTTAGATAAAGAACCATACACAACAACACCAATAAAAGACATAATGACCAAACGTGTAATAACAATAGGACCTGATGACAGATTTGTACATGCAAGAACACTAATGATAGATAATAAAATATCAAGACTTGTAGTTGTAAATTCAGGATCAATTGCAGGAATTCTAACAGATAAAGATATGACAAAAACAATCATTGAATTTAAAAAACGAGTACCAGAAAAATACCAAGCAAATCAAATTAGAAACTTATTTGTACAAGAAATCATGTCACAAACCATTGAAACACAACCAAAAGATGCAACAGTATCAGATGTAGCACATATCATGGTTGATAAAGAATACAGTGGAATACCAGTATCAGATGATGGAAGCAAAGTACAAGGAATGATAACAAAATCAGATATTCTAAAATTCGTATATGACCAAAACAGAAAACGTGGAAACTACTAGAAATAAGAGTATAACAGTAGTATACACCCCCATAACCTCCATTAAAACTTTTTTTATTAAATTTTAAATACCTTTTTTTTATATTCATACATCTAGTAAAATACATAATGAAGCTTCATAATTATAAAAGAATTAATTAACTTTATAATATAAAAATAATAATTAATGAATAAAAATAAACAAGTCGGATACTTAGGTCCTGAAGGAACATTTTCACACGAAGCAGTACTTAAAGTTGTAGATGAAACAGATGAAATAAAGCCATATCCAACTATTTTAAATATCTTTGAAGATTTAGAAGATAATAAGATAGACATGGCAATAGTACCTGTTGAAAATTCTACAGAAGGTTCTGTTTTAATAACTCTTGATTGTTTAACTAATTTTAATAATATAAAAATTATACAAGAGTTTCAAATACCAATAAAACATAACCTACTCATACAACATGGAAAAACAATTGATGAAATAAAAGTTATATGCTCACACCAACAACCACTAGCACAATGTCGTGAATATATTTATAAACTTAAAAAACCTGTTCAAAGTATGCCAAGTACAGCAAATGCAGCACGTTATGTTACAGAAATAGAAACAGCAGCAGTAATAGGAAATAAGATGCTAGCAGATAAGTATGATCTTAAAATTATTGATGAAAATATACAAGATTATAAAAATAATGTAACACGCTTTTTAGTACTTAAAAAAGATGCAAAAACAAAGCCAACAGGTCATGATAAAACATCAATCATAATATCATTATATGATGATAAACCTGGAGGATTTTATAAAGTACTATATGAATTTAAAGAAGAAAATGTGAACCTTACACATATTGAGTCAAGACCATCAAAAGAAGGAATGGGTAAATACTTGTTTTTTATTGATATGGAAGGACATAAACTAGATGAAAATATATCTAGAGTTCTTATGAAAGTTGAAAAGAAAGTTAAAATGTTTAAAATTTTAGGTTCTTATGAAACTATAAACTGTTGAGGGGGAATTAATATACCTAATGATTCTCGACATACAATAGAAAGAAAACTAAAAAATTTAGAAAAACAAAGAGAACAAGGTTTTATAAATGAAGAAGATTATGAAACACTCAGAATAAGATATGAAAGAAAACTAGGAAATAAAGAAGCAGTAACCAAACTTCAAGAAGCAAAAGGATTTGATCCAGACAAAATTAAAGAGAAAAAAGCACGAAAAGAAGAATTATATGATGACTTTGTAGATGAATATACAAAGATAGAATCAAAAGATATTTCTGATAAAAGTGTATTTAGTAAAAGAACTGCACGTAAAATTCTTATCGTAGTTGTAATAATTGCCTTTGCAATAGGACTTGCTGCTGGAGTATCAACACTTAATACTGTTGAAAAACAACAACAAACCAATATTACAGTAGGAGATTCAGCATTTAGCCCAGATGCAATAGCAAATGCAACTAATCTTACAGCAAATAATACAACAGCAAATAATACAACTATAGCACAAACAACAAAATCTTCAACATCCACACCAGCTTCAACTGTAAAATCCACAACAAAGAAAAGCTCAAGTTCATCAAAAGCATATAGTGGATCATCATCATCAAATAGTGGTAGTAAAAAACCATCAAGTGGAGGTAGTAACTCAGGATCACACTCAAGTGGAAGTAGTAGTTCATCTGGTAGTGGATCATCAGGTAGTAGTTCATCTAGTGGTGGATCATCAAAATAGAAAAATTTAGCTAAATAGATATAAGATAAAAAAAAACTAAATTAGGAAAAAAAAAGAAAATATTAGGAGTGAATCAATGAAAAAGAAAAACGTGTTAATGACAATAGTTGGAATAATTATTGTCATACTAGCAGCATTTTTTATCATAGATAATCTTGATAGCCTCACAGCATCAGGACAAAGATTTGAAAAAAATGGTATAACATTCCAATACCCAGACTCATGGAGTGAGGCAAACTCAGTAGCAGAAGGATCTGTAGGAGCAGTTGCAAATACAGAAAATCCTGGAATATCTGTAGTAATACAACAAGCACCAGCAGCATATGGAAATGATATACAAAACGCTTGTGCATATAATGACCAATTTTTAGCTGCAGATGGTAATTATATTAATATAGAAGAAAAAAACAGCAGTATACATAATAACTCTGTTGTAATGCACAGATACATAATAAATGAACCAGACGGATCACAAAAAGAACATGTTGCAACATGGATAAAAATGAATGATAGTAAAATCTATGTAATACTATTTTCAACACCAGTAGATCAATATGAACAACAAAGAGGAAACTATGATCTAGTAGCTGGAACATTTAAACTAATAAGTGATAAAGAAAGAAATTCAATTTTTAATACAATAGGATCAAAAATAAATCAATTCTTAAATAACTAAAGATTTGGATAAATTTGGAAAAAAAACTATTAAGGGAGTAGTTAAAAAAATGAAAATAATACTATGTATTACCGGAAGTATAGCAGCAGTAGAAGATCTGAAACTTGTACATGCACTTCAAAAGAAAGGATTTGATGTACAATGCTTCATGACACCTGATGCATGTGAACTTATAACACCATTATCAATGGAATTTGCAACCAAACATCCTGTAATAACCAAGATAACAGGATATGTAGAACATGTAACAAATGCAAGAGCCGACTTAATACTAGTAGCACCATCAACAGCAAATACAATAAGTAAATTTGCAAATAAAATAGCTGATACACCAGTAACAACCATGCTATTAACAGCAAGTGGATATAAAACACCAATACTATTTGTTCCATCAATGCACATTTCAATGTATAAGGCAGTTGAAGATAAAATAGAACAAATTAAAACTGAACAACCACATGCACAATTTTTAGAACCAGTAAATAAAGAAAATAAGGCAAAATTCCCTGCAATAGATGATGTAGTACTTGAATCTGAGAAAATGGTATCAGAAAACAAGCTAAAAGATATGAATGTTATAGTATCAGCAGGAGCAACATTTGAACCAATAGATGCAATGCGTGGAATAACAAATAGAAGCTCAGGTAAAATGGGACTAGAACTTGCTAAAGAAGCATATAGACAAGGTGCAAATGTGACAATTGTATGTGGACAAATGAGTGTAGATGTACCACAACAAATTAAAAAAATAGATGTAGAAACAACATCCCAGATGATGCATGTAATAAAAAATATGATAGCTGAATCTGACATCTACATATCAGCTGCTGCAATATCAGACTTTGAAGTAGATCAATATAATGAGGGTAAAATATCATCAAATGAAGATGTAACAATAAAATTCCGCAAACTACCAAAAATACTAAAAGAAATTAAACAAATAAAACCATCAATATATGTAGTAGGATTTAAAGCAGAAGCAGGACTTAGTGAAGATGAACTAATAAAACGTGCAAAAGATCGTATGGAAAAATATCAAACCGATATCATGATAGCAAATGACCTTCTAGTTGAAGGTGGAGGAGCAGGAAGTGATGATAATGAAGTTTATATTATAGATGAAAATGAAACTACTAAACTCACTTTAGATTCAAAAGAAAATATATCAAAGAAAATAATTGAAAAGATATATAAAACCATATAGACTAACTCCCATTATTAACTTCACCACCCCTCTTAACTCACATCTTTTTTTTTAATACAAATTTTTAATAAATTTAAAAATTAAACCTATAACTATGAAATGCTATATAACAACAACAAGCTTTGGATTTATAGCTACAAATCATGAAAATAATATTATTGACTATACATTATTTGAAGATCAGGTAGAATCAATTGAACAAATAAGTCAAAACAAACTATTACCAGTTGAATTAATCCAAAAACTAGAAAAACAATATGATACAATAATAATAGAAACAAACAAGCCACAACAATATGCACAATATAAAACAGTTACATGTGAAACTACAACAAAACAGGGACAATATATTCGTAAACATCTTGATGAAATTATAAGTGAAATAACAACACTAAATGATACAAAACAAATAACAGAAGATCTAAATACTACATTTAATCAAGTGACACAGGATAAAATACGAAGTTCAATTGAATTTAATGATGTTATGATTGTAGAAACAATAAATTCATTAGATGAAATAGATGAAACTATTGGAAAACTCATAGAAAGATTACATGAATGGTGTATGCCATATCTACCAGAACTTGAAAAACTACATAACCATAAACTATATGCAAAACTAGTAGCTAATGAAACTACTCGTGAAAATATAAAACAAAGCAGTTTACTTGATAATACCGATATAGAATTATATGATTACAATGATATTACAGTAAAACAATCAGATCTTATAATTATTAAAAGTTTTGCTGAGTCTATATGTTCATTATATGATACTAAAGAAACATTAGAAGAATACATTAAAGAAAAAATGATAGAAGTAGCACCAAATCTCTACTCTGTTGCAGGTGCAAATCTTGGAGCAAAACTTATTGCACATATTAATGGACTTGAAAATCTTGCTAAACTTCCATCTTCCACAGTACAAATAATGGGAGCTGAAAAAGCAACATTTAGACATCTTAAAACTGGTGAAAATCCACCGAAACATGGATTAATCTATCAACATCCTAATCTTCGTGGATCTAATTGGTGGGTACGTGGAAAAATAGCAAGAACAATTGCATCAAAAATATCAATAGCAGCACGAAAAGATGCTTTTGGAGATAAAATACTTGATCCAACACTAAAAGAAGATATGGAAACAAGAATTGAACAAATACGAAAAGATCATCCATTCCCAGAACGAAAAAACAAGAAATCCAAAGATAAGAAAAATAAGAAAAATAAAAAAGAGAAAAAACAACGCAAACAAAAAGGAAAAAAACGTAAAAGAAACAAGAAAAAACTAAGAAAAGAAGACTATAACTACTAAAAAAAATGGGAGGATAGATACAGAATGCAAATACAACAAATTGGAGAAAATGTATATCAGATAGATAATCAAATTGCAACAGTAAATCTAACACCTACTAAACAAGTATACCAGGAAACATTACTTCAACATGAAGATAAAGAATTTAGACTGTGGAATCCAAGACGATCAAAACTTGCAGCAGCAATAATAAAAGGACTTAGAACATTTCCTTTTAAAAAAGATTCAAAAGTATTATATCTTGGAGCATCAGCAGGAACTACACCATCACATATATCAGATATATGTAGTGAAGGACGGATATATTCAGTTGAGTTTTCACCAACAATGATGAGAGAATTTCTTGATGTATCTAAAAATCGGAAAAATCTAATTCCACTTCTTGAGGATGCTACAAGACCTGAAAATTATCAAAGTTATGTGGAATGTGTTGATGTAATTTATAGTGATGTTGCACAAGCTCAGCAAACAAAATTATTTATAGATAATTTTAAAATGTTTTCAAAAGAAGATACTGTTGGAATTCTTATGATTAAAGCTCGAAGTATTGATGTAACACGAAATCCAAATGAAATCTTTAAACAAGAAAAACGACACTTAGAAGAAGAAGGATTAAAGGTTATTGAAGAAATTAAACTAAATCCATATGAAAAGGATCATATAGCTTTTATATGCAAACAAATGTTCTAAAAAAAATAGATAATATTATTTTCTAAATTAGATGGAAATTTAAGAAGATTTATTTTAGTGTGAATCTTCTGATTTTTTTTTACCACCCTCTCTTTTTTTTATTTTTGATAAATTTTAATTTTATAACTTTTTTTTAACTAATCTAAGATAATATTATGTATCTGAGAAATTTTAAAAAAAATAGTTAAAAAGGGAGAGGAGTATTTTTTTATTCTAGTTTTTTTTATATTTTTATTTGTATAACATCTGTTATTGTGTTATAGTATGAGTTGTGATATGTTGTTGTTATGTTATGTATTCCTGTTTTATATTTTTCACTTAGTTTGTATGTGAAGTTTGCATATCCATTTGTTATGTTTACTTTAATTGGTGTTTTATTTTCTGTTATTGTTTCGCCATCGATTTTATATGTTATGAAACCATCATTTACTATTTTATATGGTGTTGTAACTTGTGTGTTTAGTTTGAGTGTGTTGTTTGTTATTATTGGTGTGTTTTGTTTGGTTTTTATTGTTGCATTACGATTTATGATGTTTAGTTTGAATTGGATATCACATTGTTTGTATACTGAGTTTTCTCCTATTCGTATAAGAACATCATATTCACGTTGCTTAAATGTATTTGTTGGTAGTGTTAAATTAATAATTCCATTTTTAATATTTGTATTTATTTGAGTTACTCCGTTTATTTTAACACATATTTTATTTGTTCCTTTTATTGGTTTGTTATCTATATCATGTAGTGTAAGTTTTATGTTTGTGTTAGTTTGTGTAAGTTGTACTATTGGTTCAATTTCAACAGGACTAATTAATCGTTTTGTTAGTGTAAATGTTGTATTGATTCTAAGATTATTAAATTTGTATCCTCCATTATATACAACTTCTAGTTTGTATGTTATTCCACTCATTGAAAATGGTATGGAGTAATTTAAGAATGCATGATTATTATCTAGATACACATGTATATCATTTCCATTATTATCTTTAAGTGTACATCCATTAATTTTAAATAATACAAATCCATCATTTACCACATGATCATCTATATCTGATACTACTGTATTGATAAGAAGATTTCCATATGTGGTTGCATTGTTTGTGGTTGCTATCATATTTACATTACGTTTTATTAATGTAAGTTTATAATTTAATATTTTAGTATTATAGAAGTTATTTTCACCTAATATTATGGTTATATTATATGTGGATGGTCTTAGTGTATCTGTTTTTAGGCTAATATGAAGTAATCCATCTGTGATATTACTATGTAGATATGTTACTCCATTAATTTTTGCACATATCTTTGTAGTTTTATGAAGCAGTTCTCCTTGTTCATCTTTTATTTGTGCTACTAGTGTATGGTTTGTGAATGTTTTAATTGTTACATTAGGTAAAATAATATCTGATATATTACGCTTAACTACAGTGATTTTAGTAACTATTGTTGCACTATTATAGAGTGTGTTTTCATTTGTTATAATTTTTAGAGTATATGTATTTGCACTTAGATTTGCTGTTGGTATAACTGTATTAAGAAGTCCATCTTTAATTGTTGTTGTTGCATATACTTTGTTATTTATCTTAATAGTAGCATCTACATCACCTTGTATTATATTTGAATATTTATCTTTAAGTTGTGCTACTATGGTCATATTAGTACATGATTTTATTGTAATATTATCCATCATGTCGTATATACTTGCTTTTCTATCATAATTTAGTGTTATATTAGTATTTTCCATTGGTTTAAGATATTCTACGTGTGATGTTATCTGGTTTTGATAAATTCCAAAGTATGTATACATATATACCTGGTTTGTTGTTTGATCTTTTGTTACTTCATTATAAGATCCATCTGTCATAAAGGTTACATTTTCTTCTAAATTAAGTTGTTCATTTATAATTGGTGAGTAGATGTAAAGTTGTGTTTTATTTCCTAATGATCCATAATTTATTGTAATGTTTGTATCATGTAAAATAAAGTTACATGTTGTATAAATTGTTATGTTACATTGATTGGTACTTTGATATTGTATGTTATTTGTGAAGTTAGAATATGTTATTTTAATAGATCCATTATTATATATTACTCCTCCCATATTTGCCAGGTTATCTGTGAAATTAGATGTTGTAATTGATACATTTCCACCCATGTTATATATGGTACTTCCATTAGTATTTAAATCAGTTTCAGTCATTCCACGACCTTTATTTTGTGTAAATGTAGAATTTAATATGGTTAAATTTGCTTTGTTATTATAGTTACATCCACCATTTTTTTGCACTATTAGATATGAAATTTGATCCTTGTATTGTAATGTTTGATCCTATATTATAGTTAACTCCTCCATAAAATGCATAGTTATCTTTTAAAGTTGAATTTATTAAGTTTAGTTGTGAATTCATATAATTATAGTTTATACCACCAAAACTTGCATTGTTATTTGTGAAGTTAGAATTTATAATATTAACTACACTTCTTTGTGTGTTATAGTTTATTGCACCATTATATGCTGTATTATTATTAAATCTAGAATTTTGAATTACAACATAAGCATTGTAATTTGATGTTATTGCACCATTTCCTCCATTAGGAGCTTGGTTATTTATAAAGTTACAATTATCTATAAACATATGTGAACGATTATTATATGCAATTGCACCATTTTGTGTTTGTTGTGATGTAAAATTGGAATTATAAATAAATGTTTCATTTAAGTTATAGACAATAGCTCCATATTTATCAGCTCGATTACGATTAAAATTTGATGTGTTTATCATGGTATTTGCCGTTTTTTCATTATAAATAACACCTCCCATGTTAGCTTTATTGTTTGTAAAGTTTGAGTTTGTTATTTGTAATATTGCTTTATTATAAACTACTCCACCAAATTTATATGCTGTGTTAGATAAAGCTGTTGAGTTTGTTATTGTTAGATTTCCACAGTTAAATATTGTTCCATTAGCAGTAATTGTATTTGTTCCAAGATTTGAATCTGTAATTGTCATATTACCATTATTATATATTATACCATTACTTGTTGCCTGATTTTGGTATAATGATATATTTTTTAATGTTACATTTCCATTATTATTTATTGCAGATCCATTTACAGCTTTTGTATATTGTATGTAAAAATTCATTAAATTAAGTGTATATCCACATGATACATTAATAAATTGACTTGTTTTTTGACCATTAATTACTACAAGATCTTTACCACCACATATTGTTAAGTTTTTAGCACTACTTGAATCACCCCAATTAATTGACTGGTTAATTGTATAATTTCCCTTATTTAATGTTATTGTAGGATTATCACAAGTTTTATTAGTTTTTATTGATTCAATAGTATTATAAAGTTCTGTATAGTTGTTTACTTCATAATTACTTTGTTTTTTAATAGTTTTATTCACAGATTTAGTATTTAATATATTTGAATTATTATTTCTATCAGTAATTGATGTTGTTATATGATTAACATTATTATCAGATAAAACATGTGAGGTATTATCATCTGTTGCTGAAATCACATTAACTGATATTAATAATAAAAATACTATTAAAGTTGTGAGTAAAAATTTGTTATTTTTATTTCTAAAAATATTTTTTTCCTCCCATAGAATTATAATTAAAAAAAAATGTTTAAAAAAATTAAAAAGTTTTCTTTTTGATAATTAAGTGTATATTTTTTTAAAAATATAAAACTATAAAAAAAGATTTGATATTACAATAAACTTATAAAATTTATCATATTTAAAAAATATCATCAGAAAATAACTAAAAAATAAAATCAAATAATAAAATAAACAGAGTATCTTTTTTAATAATTAATAATTTATATTATCCACATTAATTGTTATAAAACTAAATTAAGACTATAAATTTAGATTTATTTAAGTTAAAAAAAAATAGATTATTTTATATAAAAGGTGATGAGGAAAATATAAAACTTCTTTATAATAAGAAAGTTTTATTTTTAGGTGCTAAGAAAATGGAAAAAAATATCAAATAATACTTCATTAACTTTAAAGACACGTGTTTTTTACCTCTCTTTTTTTTAAATATGAACATATAACATCATAAGTTGTAGCATGTTTTTCTTTTTTTTAGAATTTTTTTTCAATTTATACGTGGAGTCATTAATTCTTAATTTTATAGAAGTGTTAATTATTTTTTATTTTATTTAAAACATACCAATTCCTATTATGTCAAAAAAAATATCAATTTAGAAGTATTCATCCTTTTTTATGAAAAGATATAACTTATAGCTATTAGTAATTCTTCATTTTTTTTTATTATTCTTTTTATTTAAAGTATTTAAGAAAAAAACTTTTATGATGTGATACAATATTGCAGTTTTTCTTTGAAAGTAAACTTAAAGTTATCTTTTTTTGAGAATCTATTTTTTTTTGAGCATCTTTTTTTTACACATGATTTTTTTTAATGATAACATCTACTAAACTAACGCTTAAACTCCCTTAATATTAAAAACGATCCTTTTTATCATTTTATTTTTTTCATTTTTTTTGATTATCAGTTTAATTATCTTTTGTATTTTAATGGCTAACAATAAGCACACCTTTATTTTATATAATTCCTATAAAATTTGTATTTGGTATAAAAAAAATAATATTATAACAACTAAAGGTGTGATTTTAAAATTCTTCTTCCATATAACTTATCTTTCTAATTAAATAAAAAAGATGATTACTTCCTCATTTCTACCATTAGCATTATCTCCAAATAAAAATAAAAAAAGGCAAGACAACCCTATTTTTTAAGCTAAATTGTACCATTTTAAATATTTTTATTCTCTCCCCTTTTTTTTAAAGAGTTTTTATTTTTTTTTTTCGACCATATTTTTATTTATACTATTTTTTTTTATGAAATTTAAAAAAAGATATAAATAACTCATCACCTGAAAAAAAAGGTTAACTTTTTTTGTTACAAGAAAAATAATACTTTTGAAAAAAATAATCTTCCAATATAAAATATAGAAGACTTATTCAAAAAATTTTCTTGTAGTTCATATATTTTAAAACATATTATATAAACCTTTTCAAGTAACGTATCATAGAAAATAAGCTCATTTAAGCGTTTAATCTAATGAATTTTTTAAAGAAAAATTTACTAAAAGATTAATCTTATAAAAAGCATGAAAAAAAGCAATTATGAAAGATCACCATATTCCATAAATACATTTTAAGTACTTAATTTTTTAGAATTATATTAGCTTTATTTAAGTATGTATAATATCTGTAATCTATCATGATTATTGACCATCAAGTAGTTTTTTTATTAAATTTTACATACAACTCTATTTTAAATTCCACATAATAACATTTAAAAACATGTGCTATATGTGTGTATGTAAATTATAGGAGGTCTAAAAATACCAATTATAACAGTGTTATATTTATTAACAACAAACCAACATCATAAGTAATAATAAAAATTTAAACCAACTTCTAAAATCATACTACAACACCTATATAACTATTTTAAAGTATACTCTAACATCAATATTAGTATTATAAAATACCTGAAAAATCATTATATACAAACAAATATCCAACATATATAAAAGATATATTTAAATTAAAAATAAAAACAACAAAATAGAATATAAGCAACTACTAATATACTATAAAATCTAAATTAAAATGAAATAAAATAAAGATTACAAAAAAAGATATGAAAAAAATGGTTAAGAAGAGTTTAAATCACACATTATCTGTTGTGCAATTAATTCAGAAAACTTAACAGGAACAGCATTACCAATCATTTTATACCCATCATTAACATTATCATAAATAAACTTAAAATCATCAGGAAAAAGTCTGAATTCTAGCACATTCACGAACAGAGAGTCTTCTATAATTATCACCACTAAATTCCCACTTATCCTTTTCTATTTTAATCATTGGATCTGATCCAGGAAATATAGGAGCTTGTCTACCACTTGCCTGAATTGTAAAACTTGGCTGATCCCAATTTCTGATTCTATTTCGACTCATAAAAATACTTGAAAAATCACCAATAAAATATTCATTATTTAAAAATTCACCAGTATCATAATTAGACTTATTCTTAGATAATGCAGCTAAAGGTTCTGGAAGATCATAAATTGCATCATACAAACTACATGTATTTCTAGATTTTCTTAAATTATTAAAATCAAATACAATACCAAGATCCTTTCTATATCCTATAATTATAACTCTTTTTCTATCTTGAGGAACACCATAATCTGATGTATTAAGAAGAGAAAAACAAACATTATAACCACAATTTTCAAATTCACGAATAATTTTTTTAAAAGCATCATGATTTCGTCGACTTAGTATTCCTGGAACATTTTCAGCAACAAAAAAATATGGCTGTTTATCTTGAAGAATTCTAAGATAATCATAAAATAATTTCCCTCTTGGATCATCAATTCCCCTCATACAACCTGCAACTGACCAACTTTGACATGGTGGACCACCAATTATACCACGTATTTGGGATGGTATTTCATCAGAATTTATATCACAAATAGAACGTGTATCAAGAAATGTATCTTTATGATTATATCTATATGTATCCCAAATACTTTTATCATACTCATTTGCCCATATAATATTAAAACCCTGATTTTCAAATCCAAGATCTAAACCACCAGCTCCTGAAAACAACGATATAATATTCAAAAAGAATTCCCCCCTTATTATTAATTTAAAGTTATTTTAATTAAAATTGCATCAAGTTTTCCATTGTCATTTGGATTTTTTATTTTAACATCTTTAATTATTACTTCATTATGGATTTCCAACTCTTTTTTATCTGATTTTGGAAGTAAAAGATATTTATCTTTAAAAAAAAGTTTTAATTAAATTAGTTATTTGTTAAAAAAAAAGAAAAGAGAGGGGTAAATATTAGGAAAATTTAAAATATTATAATTTTATCGTTTTCCTGTTGGTGTTTCAGCATCATAGAAGTCTTTGATTCTTACTGTATCATCTAAATCAGGAGTTGATACTTCATGAAGTACTGTGTTTTCTAGTGCTACTATTGTGTGTGGTGTTTGTGGTTCAATTCTTACTGTATCTTTTGTGCTGAAGTATTCTTTTTTATCTTCAAATTCTATGTATCCACGTCCACTTACAATGTACATTGTTTCATCCTTATTTGGGTGGTAGTGGTAACTTGTTTGGTATCCTTCTTTGATGAAGAGTTCTTTTGTTAGATATTTTTCTGTGTTTATGAGTATTTTTTCATATCCCCATGGTTTATCTTCACGGTTTCTGTACTCATTTTGTACTTGTTGTAGTTCTTTGTTTGTATCTACTGCCATCCAGAATAGATCATTTTCACGGTAGTATCCGAGTTTTTTATCTTTTGCTAGTTCCGGAAATAGTGTTTTTTCAATATCTCCTGTTTGGTATGATCCAAAGTCTAGTTTTCCTTTAGAGAAGTATATTCCACCATTTATATAGTAGTCTAGTACTGGTTTTTCTTTAAATGATACTATTTTATCTCCACTGAGTTCTACTATTCCATATGGTGATACCATTCGTGTTATGAATATGCTGAAGTCATATGGTGATTTTTCTCCTTGTTCTACCATTTTTTTGATACTAAGATCTGCTACTACATCACCGTTTCTTATTACACATTGTGTGTTATCATCGATGTGTTCCATTCCGAGTCTTATTGCATTGAGTGTTCCTAGTGGTTGGTCTTCTTTTACATATTCTATTTCTACACCCATGTAGTTGTCTGAATATCTTTCCTCTATTTTTTCACCTAAGAATCCTGTGAGTAGTATTACTTTTTTTATTCCTGCACTTTTGAAGTCAAAGATTTGTTTATCTAGTATTGTGTAATCATCTTTTAGTTCTACGAGTGGTTTTGGTACTGTTTCTGTTACTGGTCTTAGTCTTTTTCCAAATCCACCACATAGTATCATTCCTATGGTTTCATTCATTTGTATCACCGTTGTAAGTTATTATTTTTTTTTAGAAAAAATTTTTTTTATTATTATATTCTCTCATATAGTTATTTTTTTTATTCCCTTAATTTTTTTAGAATTTCAGAAATTAATTTTTTTCTATTATATTTTAATTTATATTTCTTTATATTAATTTAATTTTATTGTTTTATTTTTTCAACTTTCTTATGTGATTTTAGTTTATTGTATGAATCATATTCTTTATCTCATATTATATTTAATTTTTTTAAATTTATTTTTATTAATTCATTAAATTATAAAGTTTTTACTAGTTTTTTAGGTTTTATCATCTTTTTTCATAATATGCTTTTAAATATTTCATTCTAGAAAAAGTATATAATAATGATGACATAACAAAAGAAAGGGATTTAATATCAGATTATAATAATTAGTAATTTTATTCTAAATTATAATAGTTATATTTTTATTTTCCTTTCATTTAATCTACTATCTTTAAATTTTAAACTTATTTTATATGAAAAAAAAGAGAAAAAAAAATAAATTTTTATTAAGTGAAAAAAATTAATAAAATTTTTAGTCACTTGTATCATTTATATGGATGTTAAGGAATTTAACATATGATTGATCATTTGCAAACTTCACATTTGAAGTTGAATTTGTAGATTCCATTGTTACATTAACTATGGTGTTATTATCATATGTCATGTTAAATACAGATCCATTTGTGGTTGTATTTATTTTCAGATTATCTTCTATTTGTCCATTTATATATATTGAATATGTAGCATTCTCTTCTATTGATGCTGTTGTTTTTCCAATTTCTGTATTATTAATATATACTGTTAATACCATTTCATCAGTTGAATCATCTGTTAGATATGTTCCAACACTCATATTTGTTGTGTTAAGATTAACATTAGTTGTATTGTTTATTGTTTCATTTGACATATCATTTATGTCAATATTATGAACAAGATATGCTCCATCAAATTCTGATTTTAAATCTGAATCACGTATTGTTGTATCAGGTTCTACATCTAGTGCTTCACGTGCATCTGATGGTATACGTATTAAGTCATTTTCTCGATTTACTGATTGTTCCAGCTGATATCTTTCATCATTTATATAAATATAATCTCCATAATTAGCTTGCAACGTATTAAGAGCCGACGTTGGAAGTCGTATTAGATTTTGTTCATTTTCAAGAGCATTAGATATAATATATGGTCCTCGTATATCTACACTCTGATTTGAATGACTTGATGTTGGAATTATCATATTTTTACTTATAGGTTCTATTGATATCTGATTTGATGATATACTAACAGATCCAAGAAGTGATGCTGATATAAATAGTAATATGATTATTGATATTATTATTGGAAAATGTGTTTTCATAAATACAACAATCATCTCACGTGATGAAAGATTACTCTGACGATATACACGTATTGACATTTTAATAATACGCACAATATAATATATTGATATTATCAGACCTATTACTATAATTGCAACAGATACTATTAAATTCATAAATTTTATGAAAAATATACCAAAAATTCCAAATGTAATAAGTGATAATCCCATAATCTCCATACGTATAGAATTACCAAGATCATCCACCATTGTAAGACGACCATAATTTATTGCACGATCAACAATTGTACGTACAACCTCATTAGCCATAAGATTAAGTTCTTTGAGTGTTGAATGATCATGTACAATTGATCCTATATCAACTTCTACAATCTTAAGACCCTGAGCTTCAGCATCTAGTATTATTCCTATATCAACACCATAATCATTTTCAAGATCAATTGTATCAATAAACTTCTTAGTTGTTGCAAACTGTCCACTTAAAGGTTGATCAAAACCTAGTTCTGGGAAGAAAAATTGAAGTAATGGTTTAGCTGTAAGTTCAGTTACACGCCCTGCTGCTCTTTTAAATTTAGTTTTTGTAATATCAGCATCACCATTAAGAATTGGATTAATTATTGCTTCTACCTGTTTTTTACTAATTTCACATAAATCAGCATCCAGGAAAAGAATTACATCATTATCAACCTTTTTAAGACCTGTATTCATAGCAGATCCTTTTCCCTTATTATGTTTATGATGAAGTAATAATACACCCGGGATATGTGAGACAATATCATATGTACTATCATCCGATCCATCATCAACTACAATTATCTGATTTATGCTACTAATAGATTTTACCACATTAATTACATGTTCTATTGATTTTTCCTCATTAAATGCTGGAATTATAACAGAAACATTATGATACTTCTTAGGTTTTCCTCCAAAACCTAGGAAAAATAACATGGTAAGTAATATTAGAACACATTCTGGTAAGAAATTCAATATCCAAAACTCCCTAATAAATAATCAATTTTCCACTCTATTTAAAAAAAAATATTTTTCATATTCCATTAATGAATTATATTATATAATTATTAACTTTAACTGGTTTTTATCTTAATATTTAAATATTATATTGATTATCATATAAAGTATTTATTTTTATTATAAAAAAATACAACCACATCATTGTTTTATAAAAAATAAAGTAAAAATAATATAAAAAACAATATTATATAATATACAAAACATATTTGATAAAAAAAAAATAATAATAATTTTTTGGGGGATTTTTAGTATTCAAACAAAAGTAATGATCATACTCGGAAGTGGATCAGATTATAAAATTGCACAAAAAGCTGTAAATGTATTAGAAGATATGAATATAAACTATGATTTACGTGTAGCATCAGCACACAGAACACATGATAGAATAAAAGATGTGGTACTTAATTGTAGTGATGAAGTAGAAGTATTCATAGCAATTGCTGGACTAGCAGCACACCTTCCTGGTGTAATAGCATCCTATACAACAAAACCAGTAATAGCAGTACCAGTAAATGGAAGTATGGAAGGAATAGATGCACTACTTGCAAGTACAGAAATGCAACTAGGAACACCAGTAGCAACAATGGGAATAGACCGTGGAGATAATGCAGCATGGCTAGCATGTCAGATAATTGCATGTAATGATAAAGATGTACAACAAGAACTAATAAATGTACGAAAAGGCTATGATGAAAAAATGCAAATAGCAGAAGATGATGTAATATCAAAAATAGCAGGAAAACACTACCAAAGAACAAAAAGAGTAGAACATCCACCAGAAGTAATTGATAAAAAACTAGAACTTGACAGTGACACTCGTGTATTAATACTATCTGGAAACTATTCAAACATGGAAATAGTACATAAAATAACACAAACACTCGACACACTCGATATAAAAAGCCAATATAAAGTAATATCAGCCACTAGAACACCTGGAAAACTTGAAAAATACATAAAAGATGTAAATAATCAAGTAGAATTATACATTGTAGTATCTAACCTATCAACAGTACTATCAGGTGCAATAGTATCACTCACAACCAAACCTGTAATAGGAGTACCATGTAGCAGTCACATTAAGGGAATAGACTCACTCCTATCAATGGTACAAATGCCACCAGGTGTTCCAACAGCAACAATGGGATTAAATGCAGGTGAAAATGCAGCATTATATGCAGCACGTATACTATCAATATATGATGAAAATATAAAAGAAGCATTAAACAAATTTACAAACTCCCTACATAGAAACAACTACTATGAATAAAGAAGTTTTATAATAAAAAGGAGATAAATTATGACACGCCTAATTGACCAAGTAGATACGGAAAATATAATAGAAATAGATGATGAAGTATCAACAGAATATGAAATAACCAAAATCCTAAAACAACACCCAACAGACACAGTAATATTTACAAACATAAAAAACTCAGATATGAACATAATATCAGGAATATGTAATACTAGAAATAAAATAGCAAAATCTGTAAATACAACAGTAGATGAACTAACACAAACCATAATAAATGCAACAAATAATCCAACACCAATTGAAACAGTAGTAAACTATGATGAAGTATACCCAAATAATGAACCTGCAGATCTAAGTAAAATACCAATACTCAAATACTACCCAGAAGATATGGGAAAATACATAACAGCAGGAGTAGTAATAGCAAAAGATCCTGAAACCAAGCAAACCAATGCATCAATACACCGAATGGTAGTAGATTCAAAAGATGAACTAGGAATAAGAATAGTACCAAGAAATCTATACACCTACTATAAAAAGGCAGAAGAATTAAATGAACCACTAGAAGTAGCAATAGCAATAGGACTTGATCCATCAGTACTACTTGCAAGTACAACAAGCATATCAATAAATGATAATGAACTTGAAGTTGCAAACACATTTAAAGAAGGTAATCTTAGACTTATTAACTGTGAAACTGTAGATATTCAAGCACCAGAATGTGAAATACTACTTGAAGGTAAAATAATGCCACAAGAAAGAAAACCTGAAGGACCATTTGTTGATTTAACTGATACATATGATAAGATACGTGATGAACCTGTAATTAAATTAACACGTATGCATTATAAAGATGATCCATATTATCATGCAATACTACCTGCTGGAAATGAACATAAACTACTTCAAGGTTTACCACAAGAACCAAGAATATATAATAGTGTTAAAAACACACTACCAACAGTACAAAACGTAGTACTAACAGAAGGAGGATGTTGTTGGCTTCATGCTGTAGTATCAATTAAAAAACAAACTGAAGGTGATGCTAAAAACGTACTTATGGCAGCATTATCAGCACATCCATCACTAAAACATTGTGTAATAGTAGATGATGATATTGACATATTTGATCCTAATGATGTAGAATATGCAATAGCAACACGTGTTAAAGCAGATGATGATGTAATTATAATACCAAAAGCACGAGGATCATCACTTGACCCAGTAGCAGAAATTGATGGAACAACAACCAAGATGGGAATTGATGCAACCAAATCATTTAAAAACTTAGAAGACTATGAACGTGTAAGTCGAACACTATAATATCATATAATAAGTGGTGATTATTATTAGTAAAAACATTGTAATGTTAGATTATGGAAGTGGAAATCTTAGAAGTATATATAATGGATTTAAAAAAATAGGTTCAGATGTAAGCATAACATCAGATAAAGATATGATACGTGATGCTGATGCACTAATACTACCAGGTGTAGGAGCATTTGGAGCTGTAATGGAAAATCTCATCAACTATAAAGATCTCATATATGATCATATTCATGATGATAAACCTCTACTTGGAATATGTCTTGGTTTACAAATGCTATTTACAGGAAGTGAAGAAACACCAGATGTTAAAGGACTTGACATATTTAAAGGAGAAGCAAAGAGATTTAAACTACCAGATGAATATAAAATACCACATATGGGATGGAATCAAATAACAGTAAATCAAACAGATAAGAACAATACAAGTCTACTTACTGATGCAGATAATAAGTATATGTACTTTGTACATTCATATTATATAGAACCTGAAGATCCAAGTATAATAACAGCTTATACAGATTATGGAATAAAAGTACCAGTAGCAATAGGAAAAAATAATATCCATGCTCTACAATTTCACCCAGAAAAAAGTGGAGAAGATGGATTAAATATTCTACGTAAATTTGTAAATACAATAGAATAAAAAAAAATACTTTAATTTCCCTCATTACTACTCCTTTTTTTTTATTATCTTTTTACTTTTTTTAAAATAAATAAAACTTTTTTTATCATATTAACAATAAAAATACTACATAATCTTAAAAAAAAGAATAATTTATCAAAAAAAATAATATAGACACTAAAAAAAAAAATTACTCTACCCCTTTTTTTTATCTAAAAAAAATATATGTGAGTTTATACTTATGGACATAGAAGAATTTATAAAAACAAGCTTAAAAAATGAAAAAAATGAAGATGAACTAATAGATAATCTAAAAGATATAATCATACACTACAAACAAATACCTGAAGATAAAGCAGAACTTCTAAGTAAAACAGTAGTAGATGAAATAATAACCACACAAAATCTAAATCATGAAAATATAGAACATCTTCTTACATATCCACATACCAACATTAAAATGGGTGAATTTGGAGTAGGATCTAGAGGTGAAGGAGACTTCTATGTGCATAGTAAAATAGCTGAAATAATCAAAAATACAAAAACCAATGCATTAGTAGATCCAATAGCACAAGATGATGGAGGAGTAATAAAAGTAGATGATACACATTATATTACAACAGCCATTGATGGAATACATTCACGTCTTGGTGATTATCCTTTCTTAGCAGGATTTCATACAGCACGAGCTACACTTCGTGATGTATGTGTAATGGGAGCAACACCAGTAGCATTAATAAGTGACATACACCTAGCTGATGATGGAGATATTGGAAAAATACTAGATTTTACAGCAGGAATATGTGCAGTATCAGAACTAACAAATGTACCACTAGTAGCAGGAAGTACACTAAGAATAGGTGGAGATATGGTACTAGGAGATAGACTAACAGGAGCTGTTGGAGCTGTAGGAATATCAGATCATAAACCAACAGCACGAAGTGAAGCATGCCTTGGTGATGTAATACTAATGACAGAAGGTTGTGGTGGAGGAACAATTACAACAACATCAATATATAATGATTATACAGATGTAATTGAACAAACCATGAATATACAATTCATAAAAGCAGCAGAACTACTAAATAACTACCCTAAATCTGATGTTATACATGCAATGACAGATATTACAAATGGTGGAATTAACGGAGATACAAATGAAATAAATAAAACCACACACCTTGGAATTAAATTATATAAACAAAAAATATTAGACCTTATAAATCCACACGTACTTGGAATGCTAGAAGATCTAGCAATAGATCCACTAGGAGTTTCAATTGATTCAGTTATGATTATTGCAGATAAAAATGAAGCAGATAATATCATGAAAATGTTAAGATCAGAAAACATAAAAGTTGATATTATTGGTGAAATCACAGATACAGGATATACTTGCATTGAAGATAAATATGGAAATAGTGAAATTCTAAAACCAAAATTCAGAGAATCAGCATACACGCCAATAAAAAAGATTATTGACCAACTAACAGATAATAACTTTGATGAATCAGCCCATATAATAGATGAAAAAACACGTGAAGCCATAGATAAAAAGAATTTTATAGTAGATGAAATACGAAAACGTTATGAATGAAAAAGGATACTTTCTAGTATATGATGCACTAATTGGAATAATAATATTAACAACACTAATAGGACTTGGATACTACATATTTGACAATGAACATGTAGTCTATGAAGTAGAAGATAAATATATAAAACCATCAGACATACTAGTTGAACTTAAAAATACAAACTATGAAGATGAAAACATTCTTAGTATATTATCATATAAAACAGATAACAACATAAATACAACAGATACAATATCAAAGATAAACAACACAATAAACACATATGCAGAGTATTATACATTTACAGATACAACTAGAAATAAAACACTACTTGATTATCCAAAAAAAAGATATAAAAATACTTATGCATCACACATAATAGTAGATAAACACATATATGAACTTAAAATTTATACATGAGAAAAAAAAATATCCATTTCTTTAATTGGAAAAATACTCATAGTTATAACCATGAAATTTTCAAATCCATATCCTCACCTCTCTTTTTTATAGTATTTTTGTAAAATTTCTTTATTTTCATTAAATCTTTAAAATTTTAACCTAAATAACCATATTTTTCTAGTTAATTATGTTTTATAGATTTTCTTATCTTACTGTATAAAGTTTTAATAATAATGTTTAATATAAATAATAATTAGATAACATTTATTTTAATGGGAGGTTTTATTTATTGTAGTTGCAGATTTTTTTCCATTGGTTCTTGCTGTTTTAATTCTTCTTTCAAGTTTTATTTCAGTTAAGTTGAGTTTTTCTGTTTCTGTTATTGAGATTGTTCTTGGTATTATTGCAGGAAATCTTGGACTTTTACAGCCTGAATCTTGGATGGTTTATATTGCTGGTATTGGCGGTATGCTTTTAACTTTCCTTGCAGGTACTGAAATTGATTTTGATATTGTTCGTCGTAATATTAAAACATGTCTTGGTATTGGTATTGGATCG
Source organism: Methanosphaera cuniculi (assembly GCF_003149675.1). NCBI lineage: Archaea > Methanobacteriati > Methanobacteriota > Methanobacteria > Methanobacteriales > Methanobacteriaceae > Methanosphaera > Methanosphaera cuniculi. The sequence continues at coordinate 110,055 of NZ_LWMS01000020.1, forward strand.
TTTTTAATTTCATTTATATTTGTATTCTTATTTGCATACTATTCATTTAGATGGGGTTTTGTTGCATCTTTACTAACAGCTACTGCTTTATCTGAAACATCTATTGCTATTGTGTATTCTGTGATTCTTGATCATGGTTTATCAGGTAAGAATATGGGTACAATCCTTATGGGTTCTACTTTCATTATTAATGTTTGTACAGCGTTAACTTTGAGTGTTTTATTTATGAAACAAGATATTTACACACTCATATTCATTATTGCATCTGTTGTTATTTTAGCATTTGCTTATAAGTTTTCAGATGTTCTTTTTGAAAGTAAAACTTTTAGTATGCAACGTAATGAAATTGAAATTAAGTATGTGATTTTATTAATTATTTTACTTATGTTTTTTGCAACTCTTGGAGGAGGACAGGCATTACTTCCAGTATTTTTATTAGGAGCATTGCTTTCTAAACCATTTAGTGAAAATAATAAAAATAATATGATTGAAAGACTTCAGATTGTTGTATTTAGTGTAATTACTCCAATATTCTTTATTATTGGTGGAACTAAGGTATCAATTCCTATTATTCTTAGTGCTTTTAGTTTGTTTATTGCACTTTTTGCTGTACGTCAAGTTGCAAAATTTATTGGTGCATATCCTGTCATTAGACGTGCTCTTAGTAGGAATCAAATTTATATTACATTAATTCTTAGTACTGGTTTAACATTTGGTCTTGTAGCAGCATTATATGGTGAAACTAATAATCTTATCACAACAACAGAGTATAGTATTATTACAGGTGTATTAATTCTTAGTGCTATCATACCAACTATTATTGGTGATAGATTCTATGCACCATCAGAAGAAGATTTATATGATGATGAAAAAGAGTTAATTTCTGAAAATGAGGGATAAAAAAAAGTAAGATATAACTTATTTTTCCCTTAGACTATTTTTTTTAAATTTAAACTTATTTTATTCTATTTTTGGCTTTGTTCTTTGTCCTTTTTTTCGTATTACTTCACGTATTATTGCTTTCATTGGTGTTCTTATTCCATGTGCTGATGTTTTTCCTTTTTTTATATATTTAAGTATTTCTTCTACATCATAAGCTTCTGGTATTTGTGTATAACAACTTCCTATTCCTTCTATAAAGTGTGCATCACTTGATCCTATTGGTGGAATGTCATATTTTTCTGAAGTTTTCTTTGCTCTGTAATTTGAAACTCCTAAAATATAACGTGAATTTCGTGTTTCAATAGCATCAATATTAAGACCTGTTACCATAGATCCTACACCACTTCGATAAAAACAGTATGGGTGTGCTGCTATTGCTATAGCACCATTATCATGTATTTGGTCAATTGTCTCCTCAGGTGTCTGGAGTGGTTTTATGTATTCTGTAATTCCAAGTGCTACAATATGTCCTTCTGATGTACTTACCTCTTCTGCTGGTATTACAATTATTCCATCATGTTCTACATCTTTTATAGCTTCTATTGCTCCAATTTCATCATGATCTGATATTGCAATAGCTTTTAAGTTTTTTTCACGACTACATCTTATAATATCTTCTAGTGGCATTATTGAGTCTTTTGAGTATTTACTGTGAATATGTGTATCTATTTTCATTTTTCTCATCTTTCCTTAAAACTAATAGGGTGTTGTGGTAAATTAATTATTAAACATTCTTTTATTTATTATTTATTTTCATAAGGTTAATAATTTCTTTTTAATATTAAACATTAATTTAATAATTAATAAGATACTAATATAATATTATAATATCAACTTTTTTTTGGATATAGTAGAAAATCAAAGATATTATGATGTAATCTGCTATTATATGAATAAAAAAAGAGAAGATATAATAAATTTTTATAGAATAATTTAATTTAATAATAAAAAGAAAATTTTTTAGGAATTATTTTGGAGAATAAAATATTATGTATGAAATAGGAGAAGCATTAATCGGAGATGGACCAGAACTTGCACATATTGACTTACTTATTGGAGATAAAAAAGGACCTGTAGGTACAGCATTTGCAACAAATATGGCAAGCATGTCTGTAGGACACACACCATTACTTGCTGTAATTAGACCAAACCTTGCAACAAAACCAGCAACACTAATTATACCAAAAGTAACAGTACAAAACCTTGATGATGCAAGTAAAATCTTTGGTCCTGCACAAACAGCAGTAGGACGAGCAGTAGCAGATGCAGTAGAAGAAGAAATTATACCAAAAGATATTGTAGATGATATAGTACTTATGGTAAATGTATTCATTGACCCATCAGCAAAAGACTACCGTAAAATATACCAATACAACTATGGTGCAACAAAACTTGCAATAAAAAGAGCACTTGAAAACTATCCATCTGTTGATAAAGTATTAGCAGAAAAAGACCGTGGAACACACCCAATAATGGGATTCAAAGCTATGAAATTATGGAACCCACCTTACTTACAAGTAGCATTAGATCTTGATAATGAAGATAAAATGAGAAGTATTATCCAAGCACTTCCAAAACGTGAAAGAATACTTATAGAAGCAGGAACACCACTAGTTAAAAAATTCGGTGTAGAAATTATAAGTAAAATCCGTGAAGAAAGACCTGGAGCATTCATCATTGCTGATCTTAAAACACTCGATGTTGGTCGTGTAGAAGTTAAAATGGCAGCAGATGAAACAGCTGATGCAGTAGCAATATCAGGACTTGGAACAAACGAATCAATAGAAAAAGCAATACATGAATGTCAAAAACAAGGAATTTACTCAATCCTTGATATGATGAATGTATCAGACATACCAGCTAAACTTGAACAACTCAAACTTAAACCAAATATAGTATTATTACACAGAAATATTGATTCTGAAACAATGCGTGATAATGATAATGAACAACAATCCGAATGGGGTAATATTAAAGAAATTAAATCATTACTCGGTGAACGTGGACTTATCGCTGTTGCAGGTGGAGTAACTCCAGAAAAAGTAACAACAGCACTAGAAAATGGAGCAGATATCATCATTGCAGGACGTTACATTATCGGATCATCAGATGTAAGACGTGCAGCAGAAGACTTCCTCTACTACATGCCACAAGATTCAGATACAATGAGACTTGCTCTTGATGAAGATGAAAAAATATAAGACTTAAAAAAAAATATTTGTACTCAAACGATTTTTAAATAAGATAACTTATTTACTTCTCCTCCCTAAAATTTATTTTTAGAATAACTTTATTTTTTTAGTAATTATATGTTAAATTATGTATTATAATTAAGAACTTATTCTATTATAACTTATAACTTATGTAGATTTAACTTAAAAGTATCACAATTATAATAAATTCATGTTTAAAAAAAAAGATATTATGAGTGAATCATAAAACACTCATAGAAGGTCTTAAATTATCATAAGTTAACCGGTAGCGTTTTTTAACAACATCCTTATCAAACTGAACATTTTCACGTTCTAAAAGAAACTTCTTAACACTACCATCAGATGTACCATTATAACCACCAACATGCCAATCAGCACGAACAGTTCTATGACATGGAATTATAAGTGGAAATGGATTTGAAGCTAAAGCATTAGCAACAGGTCTTGCACTTTTATCTTTACCAATTAAATGAGCAAGCATCTTATAGGTTACCACATGTTGATATGGAATTTCAAGTTGTTTTTCAAGAACTTTTTGTTGAAAATCTGTTAAATCTGAAAAATCAAGCTCAACATCATTAAAGTTAACCTCAACACCCCTTACAACATCTTTAATTCCCTCAATAATACTCATAATATAATCTGATAAATTTTCCTCAAGGAGTACTCCTGAGAAATTATTTTTTGAGTAGTTATATTTACCACTTTCATCAGGAAGAATAACTTGTTTAATAACATCATTATCACCATCCCAGATAAGAGCGACTTCACCAATTTCGGTATTAAATACCACATATTTTAATGAACCCACAATTTACACATCCTATGTATTATAAAATAATAATCTACTTTTTTTTTAAGTCAAAATAAAAAATATATATTATATAATATCCAATCTATTAAAAAGAACATAAAAATATAACCTTAATTAATACATGAAAAATAAAAAATACTTTAAAATATAGGATGAAATAATAAAATAAATAAAATTAAGATTAAAAAAAATACAAAAAAAGGAGGTTTACCATTTAAATGTTTTATGAAATACTACAATTTTTAATAGCTCTTCTAGTTATTATTATTGCATTAAAAATTATCTTTAAATATGGTGGTACAATTCTTAAAATACTAGGATACTTGCTTGGTGGATGGATTTTATTATTTATTGCAAATCTAATACCTGGTATTTTTATTCCAATTAATCTACTTACAGTAGTAATTTCAGGATTTGGTGGAGTTCCGGGAGTACTACTGTTAATACTATTATCACTTATAGCTTAGATAAAAAAAAATAGAAGAAATATTTTTAGGTAATTATATACCTTCTATTTTTTTAATATTATTAAAAATATCATCAATACTATAGTAATCTCCATGTTCTTTTTGTGCTTTATCTGCTGCATATCCTATTATAAAGGCTGCTATTGATGCTGCATCAAATAATGAATCTGTTTTTGTAACAAGTGCACATGTTAAACCTGCTAGTATATCACCAGTTCCACCCATAGTCATACCTGCATTACCAGTATTATTTAATTTATAATCTTTTTGTGTTGTTATTATATCAACTACACCTTTAAGTAGTATTGTCAGGTTGTATTCATCTGAGAGTTTTTGTAGTAATTCTATTTTTTCATCCATCATATCAGGTAGTTTTTCATCTGTAAATGTCATAAATTCATGTACATGAGGTGTTATTATAACTTTCTTATTTCGTGTATTTTCAATATCTACAAGTTTTAGTGCATCAGCATCTATTACTACTGGTTTATCTACACTTTTTATAATATGATTAAATAATTTACCAGTTCTTACATCTACTCCTGATCCTGATCCTATAAGTATTGCATCAACTTTTTCAATTAGATCTGATATCATATCATAGCTTTCATCTGTAAGTGTATCACCTGGTGTACTTCGTACTATGAATTCTGGATTATATTGTTTGATGATTGGTGCTGATTTTTCAGGTACTACAATATAAACAAGATCTACATGTTGTGTTAGTGCTGCTGTTGCTGCAAATACTACAGCTCCAATGTAATCTTTATTTGATCCAATAATTAGTATGGATCCATTCTGATTTTTATGTGAATCTGGTTTTGGTTTATGTATTTTAAGAAGATCACCTAATCCTGTGTAGAGTTCTGATATTTTTGGTATTCCAATATCAAGTACTACTACATCTCCTGTGTATGTTTTTTGTGCTTTTATTAGTCCTGTTTTCTTTTTATGAAGTGTTAGTGTAGTTTGTGGTATTACCTGTTTATCTGGTGTACTTCCATCTGTTGGATTTAATCCTGTTGGTATATCTACTGATATTACTATTGCAGGTGAGTAGTTTATTGTATCTACTGCTTTTGATATTGGTTCTCTTAGTTTTGATCGTACACCTGTTCCAAGTATTGCATCAATTATTATATCACTATTATCTGGTTTTAGTTGTGTTGAATCACGTATTTTATATAATTTAAGGTTTCCATCTGCTTGTGCTATTTTTTCTATTGCAGCATAATTTAGTTGTGTATCTGGATGTTTGATATTTCTTGGATCAAATAGAATAAACAATCGTATTTTATATCCATAATTTAAAAGATGACGTGCTACTACAAGTCCATCTCCACCATTTCCTCCTGATCCTACATATATTGATATTTTTTTATGATTAGGATAGTTTTCTTTTATGTAGTTTGCAATTTGTGATCCTGCATTTTCCATTAAAACTAGTGTTGGTATACCATTGTATGCTGTGTTTTTATCTACCACACTCATTTGTATTGGTGTTAATACATTTTTCATTTATTATCCCCACTATATTTTTAGTTTTTTTTTAATATGATATTTATAAGATATAAAATGTGTATATAATAAGTTTTTTCTATTATTTTTTTAAATTAAAAATTAAAAAAAAAGGAAGGGGAGGTGATGAATTTTAGATTAAAAAAAAATAGTATTATGATTTTTTTTATTGTTTTATTAGGTTTATTTTATATTTACCTAGGTTTCCACCATAGTTTCCTGCTGATATTTTAACAACATCAGGCACTGTTTTTATTGCATCTATCGCTTTTTGTGTTGCTTCATTTATAATATCTTCATTTAGTGCATCAAATACTATTTCATATACTCCATTTACATCTTCTGGAAGTTGTGAATCATCTATTTCATCTTTTAGTGTTGGACAGAATTGTTCATTTGTTGTTGCATTCATGAATTTATATTTTTTTGATCCTACTTTTGATCCTGATGCTACTATTCCTCCAGGGAAAGGTGTTATTACTCCGGATATATTTGCTATTGCTTCAACTGCTGCTTGTGCTGCAAGTAGTGCTGTTTGTTGTGTTTTTGCCATGATAAATAGATTTCCTCCAGCAACAGCATTTGTTATTCCAAAGTTTTCTTCAATTATGAAGTCTCCTGACATTACAGGTATTTTATAGTAGGTTTTATCATTTTCATCATATGATGTTTGATATCCATCTGCAAAGAATGATAATTTAAATCCTAGATTTGTTTGTTTATCAGATTCTTCAATTAAGTTGTATACTGCTGTTGTTGGTGCTGTTAGAACACATTGTCCTATACGTTCAAGGAGTTGTTCTTCTAGATCTTCTGTTTTGTTTTGACAGATTATTATTGAATAACCTGGTCTATTATCTGGTGTTTTTTCTGGTGGTATGTATTGATCAATTCCAGCTTCTGCTCCACAACCTATGAATGATGTTGCAAATCCTGTTGCTTCTGTAGCTGCTATGTGTGCTAGTTGTTTTGTTGTTGCTGTTATAAGAAGATGAGCTGCTTTTGTTTTAAATGCTTCAGCATATGTGTCATCTATTATTATTTCTTTATTTTCCATTGTATTACCTCATATTCAAGTTTTTTTTATAAAAAAAATTAAATTTATTATCTGAAAGTTCTAATTAATTATAAATTTACAAATTAAAAAGTAAGGTGATGATTTGTTATTTTTTTTTAAAAATAATTATTAAAAAAAGGAGGTGATATTATTGTATAAATATTTTCTTTTATTAGTTTGATTTGTTATCTTCTAGTTTCTTTGTTTCTTCATCATCTAGTTGTTCTTCATAGAGTTCTTCTTCTGTTTGTTCAGATTCAGATATTGATACTTCATCAAGTACTCCTGTACCAAAGTATGGTAATGTTGCAAGTCCCATGAAAGATACAAGCCAGTATGATATAAGACGTTCAATAAGTGTTGCTGCTGTACTTATAAATGATGGAATTCCAGCTATAGAATAAACAAGAATCATTATACCATCAATTGCACCTACTCCTCCTGGAAGAGTTGGTATCATTCCAACTAGTGTTGATATTAAAAATACTGATGCAATTAATCCTAAAGATACATCTGTTCCAAAAGCTAGAAATACTACATATACACGTACAACTTCAAGAAGCCATGCTCCACATGATATTAAAACAGCAAGGAAAAATACTCTTTTATTTGCCATTAAATATCTTAAACTATCTTGAAATCCTGATACTTGTTCAAGTGTTGTTTTTTCATAATTATCCAAGTCACGTTTTGTTATTTTACGTACCTGTCTAAATACCCACTTAATTGATCTTACAGCAAAGCTTTCATTTATACAAATATAAATAATGAAACCAAGCAGTAGAACAAATAGAATTAAAACACCAATAAGTGTAGCTGTAACTGTAAAGCTTAGTCTTATTGTAAATATCAAGTATATCATTGCAATAATTGCTAGTGCTGCAAATGGGAATGTGTCAAATAATTTATCTCCCATTACTGTTGCAAATGTTTTTTTAAATGGTGTACCTGAATATTTACTTAGAAGATATGCACGTACTGGTTCACCACCTGCACGACCACTAGGTGTTAAGTTATTAATTGCAAGTCCTAGTAATTCCATTGCAAATAAAGGTATTTTCTTATACTTTATATCAAGACTTGATGCAACAACTCCCCAACATGCTGTAAGTAAAATTAATACAACAATCTGAATTATTATTGCAACTAGAACATAGAAAGGATCTGCTGTTTCTAATGCTTTAAGTATTTCACCAGGTCCTACAAAGTATATCATTATAGCAAGAATTACAATTCCTAGTGATAATAAAGCAAATACTCGTTTATAATTCATAAATTTTATTTCCTTTTTATAATAAAAAAAATAATCCCCATAATTCTTTCTTATTTTATTGAAAAAATCTAAAAATTGAGATTACTTTCTATTATTCTATATAAATAATAATATTCCCCACATACTATTAAATAAGAGGATTATTATTTAATACTATATATTATATATAATTTCTATATTAAAAGTTAATATTCATAATAATATTATATATGATAAAAAAATAAACAATATAAAATGTAGAAAGAATTTACATAATTGATTACAAATTAATAAGAAAAAACTTAAAGGAAACCTGGGAATAATGAAAGAAACATACATGGATCATGAAGATGAGGATCTTCTAGATAAATATCAAAACTTCAATGAAGAAGAAAACAAGGTATTTACTCCAGCAAATAATAAAAATTCATTTGATTTAAAACATGAAAGACTACATACACAAAATGAAAGAATCTTTGATGATGAACCAAAAAATATAATAATTGTCGGAGGAGGACATGTAGGAAATGGACTTATCATCAGACTACGTAAACGAAGCAATTATAATATTACAATAGTAGATGATAATGAAAAAAGACTTGAGAAAATAAAAGATGTCTTTAAAGATGTACGAATTGTAAAAGGAAATGCAACTAACCGTAAAATACTTGAAAAAGCAGGAATACAAACAGCAGATATAATAGTAGTTGCAACAAGTACAGATGAAATAAATCTACTAATAGGAATTATTGCTCAAGAATATGGAGTAACAAAAGTAATATCAAGAACAGAAAATCCATCACACATTAAAATGTTTAAAAGACTTGGACTAAGTGAAGTAGTAAGTCCAGAACTTACAACATGTATAAGTATATTAAAACTTATAACAAGTACAAATAACATTGTAGAACTTCCATCAACAGGAAAAGAATCATATGAAATTGTAGAAATACCAGTATCATCTAAGAAAATTATTGGAAAAAAAATTGGTGATATAAGTCCTGATAAAAACTTTATAATAATGCAATGTTTCAAAAAAAGTACTGATCAAGAATTAATAGCTCAAAATGATATTATTCTAGAAGAAGGTGATGTAATAACATTACTTGTTAAAAAAAGCTACTTTAAAAAGATTAAAAAAATATTTTGTAAAACACGTAGATTCATTGATTCAATTATGTAAAAAAAAAGAATAATTTATATAAAAAGAAGAATTTAATAACTTCTTTTTTTTCTTATCATCATTCCTTCGATTTTTTTATTAAATACTAATTTTTTTTTATAGACTTGATGCTAACATTAATGCAAGCTTAAGCTGATCTGAAACTGCAGTTATTGCATAAGGTCCATGACCAGGAAATAGATTTGATACATCAAGTTTTGATAGTTTTTCTATTGAATCTTTCATATCTTCAAGATTTCCAGTTGGAAGATCAGTACGTCCAAAGTTTCCACCTGAAAAGATTGTATCTCCACTTATAAGATTTTCACCATCAAAAAGACATATTCCACCACGAGTATGACCAGGTGTATGAATTACTTCAAAATCACCTATTTTATCACCTTCATTTAATGGTTTAATGTCAAGATCAGGTACTTGCATTCCAAATGAAGAAGCAACAAGTGCATCATCATCTTTATCTTCTACTGTTTTTATATCTAGAGGATGCATATATATTTCATAGCCATAGGTATCTTGTAAGTATTTATCTGCTCCCATATGATCAAAGTGGTTATGTGTATTTACAATTTTATTTATATCATCCATTGACATACCACTTTTTTGTATTTCATCTATTACATATTCTAGTGTTTCTCCACTTCCAGGGTCAATTAGTATATCATCTATTATATATACATTTGAATCACGATTTTTTCCTGGTATAATTTTTATATTTCCTACACTATCCATTTAAATAACCTCATATTAAGTTTTTTTTAGTTTATTTGTCCATCTTTAAGATTTTGTAGATCAAATTTAAGACCATAACATCCATATGTTTTACCAAGTAAGCGGTGATAATTTTTACTATCACGTTTAAATCCTAGTTTTTTATAAAAGTCAAGAAGATATGGTTTATCATATTCAACATCAAGTAAAACAGCATTACAATTTGATTGACTTGCAATTTGTTTTGACTTCTCAACAAGTTTTGTTCCAAGACTTTCTCCACGATACATTGGATCAACATATAAATTACCAATATAATAATCTTTAGATCTTATCTTAGATGCAAATATTTCACTTAGCACAGCATTTTGAACTATTCGTGGTAGATTTGTACATGTTGTATCTCGCATTGCCTTAAATGTTTCACGTAATGATATTTCAGATCCTTTAAATCCTACACATACACCTTTTATAGGAGAATCTTCATCATAAATCACTGTTATAAACTTTCTATGATATGGATTAATATAACTACTGTTAATTAAACGTGTAATTCCTGTTGTTGCTCTGATTCTATCATTATCAAACAATAAGTCAAATAAGAAATGATCAGTACTATATATCCATGATGCTACCATATCAATATCATCATTTTCATTTAATTTTCTAAAGTGTAACATTTTCATCAGATTCTCTAATAAATATTTTTTTTATTATTTTAATATAAATTGAATTTTTTTTTCTTTTAGTTATTATTCATATATTTATAATAGTATTTTAATATAAACTTTTAATATTTAATCTTGATAAATATAGACCTATTATGCAAAAAAAGAGTATTGTTGTTAATGACATTGATTATATTACAGAAAATGAAAAACCCGTAATAAGACTATTTGGACAAGATGCAGAAACTCACACACCTATTATTGCAATAGATAAAACATTTAAGCCATACATGTACATACTACCATATGATTATGAAGCATGTATTATTAGTCTAAAAGAAATGGGAATAGAAAATATTGAACTTGAAGAAAAAATAGATATTGGAATAAAACGTGAATTTATAAAAATAATACTAAAACATCCGCAAGATGTACCAAAGATACGTGATACAATTAAAAATCTACCATCAGTAAAACAAATTCGTGAATATGACATTCCATTTTATCGTAGATATCTGATTGATAAACAAATTAAACCTACAAATATCATAGAAATAACAGGTGAAATTATAGATGTAGATGAAAATGAAGATGTAAATTCTAATATCACACTATTTCAGATGACACAAGATCCAATAGATACACATAAAGCTCCAAAAAGTATGAAAATACTAAGTTTTGATATTGAAGTATATAACAAAGAAGGTATGCCAACACCAGAACATGATCCAATAATTATGATGAGTATGACATCAAATGAAGGACGTGACATTGTATTATCAACTAAAAAATCAGAACTTAGTTATGTAGAAACATGTAAAACAGAAGAAGATATGCTTTATCGTTTTGCTGAAATTATACACAAAGAAAATCCTGACATACTAGTTGGGTATAATTCAGATAACTTTGATTTACCATACATTAAAAAACGTTGTGATAAACTTAAAATAAAACTAGAACTTGGAATGGATAATAGTTCTATTAAATTCATAAATCGTGGAATAAATACAGCAGCACAAATAAAAGGATATACACATGTTGATTTATATCCACTAGTACGTCAAACTATGAATCTTGATCATTATACACTTGAACGAGTATATGAGGAATTATTTGGTGAAGAAAAAGTTGATGTTGAAGGTGAGAAAATATTTGAATACTGGGATTCTGATGATGAACGACTAGTAGAATTATTTGAATATTCAAAAGATGATGCTCACACAACTGTAATGATAGCAGATAAAATTACACCACTACCTGTAGCACAAACACGTCTTGTAGGACAACCACTTTTTGATATATCACGTATGACAACAGGACAAATGGTTGAATGGTATTTGATAGACTGTGCATATGAACAAAATAATATAATACCAAATAAGCCAACTTCCACAGAATATACAGAAAGACGAGCAGATAAAAGTATAACTGGAGGATATGTAAAAGAACCAGAAAAAGGATTATTTGAACATATTGCATATCTAGATTTTAAAAGTTTGTATCCATCAATTATAATATCTAAAAATATATCACCAGATACAATAGTAGATGATACATCAAAATATGATGAGAATGACTATTATACATGTCCTGAAAATGGGTATAAATTCTTAAAACAACCATTTGGATTCATACCATCAATTATGGGAAATATACTTGATGAAAGACAAAAAATAAAACAAAAAATGAAAATAACAACAATACCAGAAGATAAAAAAGCCTATGACTATGAACAACAAGGACTTAAAAGACTTGCCAACTCAATGTTTGGAGCTTATGGATATACACGTTTCCGTTGGTATAAAAAAGAATGTGCAGCAGCAATAACAGCATGGGGACGAGAATACATTCAAGATGCAATGGCAAAATCTGAAGAATATGGTTTTAAACCAATATATGCAGATACAGATGGATTCTATGCAACTTATGTAGAAGACCTAGAATAAAAATTATATAAAGAAATATTAATACTAAAAAACAAAAATATAATTATACTAAAAAAAATATTAAGGTAATAAATTATATGAAAGTAAGTCCTTTAAAAGCAATTATAATACTAATTGTACTAGCAGGAGTTGTATATGGAACCTACACAGCAACAATGCAACAATTACCAGATCTATCTGGTGATATTGTAGGAAATACAACATCTATTGCAAATGTTACAAATCAAACAATAGGAACAATATATCTTGATGATCATAAAAATGAAACATCAAATATTTCGGTTATAATTACAAAAAAGACAAAATTATACAAGGAAAATAAGGACAACCAGCGAAGCAAAGCCTATATGAAAGATTTAACAACAGGATCAAGGGTAGATGTATATACAATAGGTGAATATTCAAATACAATACCACCACAAATAACAGCAGATGAAATAATTATTAAACCGAAAAATAAGTAAATAAATACAATAGTTATTTATTTTAACCATCCATCATTTTTTTACTTTTTTTTAAAAATAAAAATATAAACATTTCTTTTTAGAATTTAAACGATTTTACTTAAGATTAAAAAAATATTTTTTAAAGTTTGAATCTTATAAAAGTATAAATAGAAGTTTTTATAAATATATGAATAACCTTAGATTTCAAAGAAAAATTTATAATTTTCGGAAATCTGTCTTAGCACTAGTTAATGGGGTTATAGTGTAACCAGGCATCATCTGGGACTCCAGTTGTCTTTGAAGATAGTGCGCAAGCTGAATTATATTAATGATGATGATCAATTGGAGTGCTGAGACAAGAGAAATCCTAGGATCTGGGTTCAAATCCCAGTGACCCCACTTTTAAAAACTTTTTATACATTACTAATTTTTTTATAAATAAACTTTTAATTTAAATTCAACATTCTTTTTATATAAAAGCTAATTTTTAATAGAACTGAACTTTTTTTTTAGTGATAATATTTTTTCTAATTTTAAAATACATTAAAAAGTATTAATAATATATTTTTTTTATAAAAAGAGTTAAAAAAAAGAAGTTATAGAGTATATTTTTTTTAGTTTACTTTTGTTTTTCAAGTTCTTGTTTTATGCGTTTTTCTAGGTGTTTTATCATTTTTATTGCATATACTCCTGCTCCATATCCATTATCTATGTTCATTGTTGATATTCCTGGTGCACATGATTGTAGCATTGAAAATAGTGCTGTGAATCCTTTTTCACCCACTCCATATCCAGTTGATGTTGGTACTGCTACTATTGGTACATCTACAAGTCCTCCAATGACTGATGGTAGTGCTCCTTCCATTCCTGCTACTACTATGATTATGTCTATTTGTTGATCTAGTAGGTATGCTAGTTTATCAACTAAGCGGTGTATTCCTGCTACTCCCACATCATATGTTGTGATTGTTTCAATTCCTTCTTGTTTTATTGTTATGTTGGCTTCCTGAGCTATTGGTATGTCTGCTGTTCCTGCTGTTATGATTCCTACACGACCTTTATGTTGTTCTATTGGGAATTTATTAATGGTTAATATAGATGCATCCTTATAATATGTTGCATTTTCAATAATGCTATCATTTAATTGTGGTTGTATCTTTTTATATCTATCTTGTGGTAATCTTGTTATCATTAGATTGTGAGGTATTTTAATATTATTAATTAGATTAATGAGATCATCATCTGTTTTTCCTTGTGCATAAATAGCCTCAGGAACTCCAGTACGTTCTGATCTTCTATCATCAAATTTAACATGTTCACCTATTTCTTGCATTTGCATAATTTTAAGCTTATCTTCAGCATCAGTAATTGATATTGAACCATTTACAAGTTTTTCAAGAATTTCCTTCATAATACTACATATTATAAAAACAATCACATATAAACATTGATTAAAATAAATATCATAATATAATATGAAAATTGAATAAATATCATATACTATAAAAAAAATAAGAGCATGAAAAAAAGAGAATAAAAGCAAGGAGTATAGTCTTATGAAATACACAGCATCACTACTAGTTGAAGGAATAGTACAAGGAGTAGGATTTAGACCAACAGTATATAGAATAGCAAAAGCATTAAACCTAAATGGATATGTACGAAATATGGGAAATATTGTTGAAATAATAATCCAAGGAAAACAAGAAACTATAGATCAATTCATACAAGATCTACAAACCAAAAAGCCAATACGTTCAACAATAAACAACATAGAAGCAGACATACAACCAGTAGATGAAAACACCAAGATATATGATGATTTTTCAATAAAAGAAAGTAGTGATGCAATATCAGGAACATCAGTAATACCACCTGATATGAGTATATGTGATGAATGTCTAGATGAAATATACAATAACACAGATCGACACTACCAATACCCATTTACAGCATGTACCAACTGTGGACCAAGATTTACATTAATACGTGATGTACCATATGATCGTAAAAATACAACAATGGATGAATTTCCACTATGTGAAGATTGTCTTAAAGAATATTATAATCCTGAAAATAGACGATATCATGCTGAGGCAACATGCTGTCCTGAATGTGGACCACAAGTATTTCTAGCTGATAATAATGGAATAATCAAGTGTGATAATCCAATAGAAAAAACATCCCAGTTAATTGATTCTGGAAAAATTCTTGCAATTAAAGGAATAGGAGGAACACATCTTGTATGTAAAACAACAACAGATGATGCTGTTAATACACTACGTAAAAGACTTGGTCGTTACACTCAACCTTTTGCATGTATGACACCTGATATTAAAACAGCACGCAAATTTGTAAAAATAAGTAGTGATGAGGAAGAAATGCTTACATCAACAGCAAAGCCAATAGTAGTACTTGATAAAACAGATGACTACATACTATCTGATAGTATCTCACCAAATCTTCATAATCAAGGTGTAATGCTACCATATACAGGACTTCACTACCTGTTATTTAAATACTCAGATGAACCTGCATTTATTATGACATCAGCAAATCTTCCTGGTAATCCTATGCTAATTGAAAATAATGAGATTATAGAAAATCTTGATGGTATTGCTGATTACTACCTACTTCATGATAGAGAAATTCTTAATAGGTGTGATGATAGTGTAATAAGATTTAGAAATCAGATGCCAGGATTTATCAGACGTTCACGTGGATTTACACCAAAACCATATGATTTTACAAATATTGATACAACACATAATATTCTTGCAATGGGACCTGAACTTGATGTAACATTTGCAGTACTAAAAAATGGTAAATGTTATCCATCACAACATATAGGAAACACATCAAAGATTAAAACAATAGACTTTATGAAAGATGCTATAAAACACATGCTTCATCTTACAAAAACAGAACATCTAGATTACATTGTATGTGATATGCACCCTGAATTTAACACAACAAAACTTGCAAAACAAATAAGTCTAAAATATGATATTCCACTTATCTTCATACAACATCATCATGCACATGCAGCAAGTCTTATGGTAGAACATAACTTGGATAAGGCAATTGTTATAACAGCAGATGGAGTAGGTTATGGTGAAGATACAAATACATGGGGAGGAGAAGTACTATATCTTGATAATACTGGTAAATACAATAATCTTGGTGGTCTTAAACTACAACCAATGCCAGGAGGAGATCTAAGTACCAAGTATCCAATACGAATGGCAATGGGAATTCTTTCAACAATCATGGATCATGAAGAACTTCGCACATTTATGAAAGAAAATTATAGTGACTACTTCAAATATAATGAAAAAGAAGTAGATATGACACTAAAACAACTTGAAAATAACTTTAACACAGCAAAAACTAGTAGTATGGGACGAATACTTGATAGTATAAGTGTACTTCTTAAAATTAGTAAATCACGTGGATATGAAGGAGAATGTTCAATGAAACTAGAATCAAGTGCACTTAAAGCTAAAGGTCATATTAAACTTGATGTACCTATTAATACAGTTGATGAACGTATGATTATAGATACAAGTCAAGTACTTTATGATATTGTAGAACTTATAAGAAATGGTGAAGATTCATCTGAAATTGCATATGCAGCCCAACGTGATATAATAAAAGCAATGTGTAGTATTGCAATTGAAAATGCTAAAATACATAATATTGATACAATAGGAGTAACAGGCGGAGTATTCTATAATGAGCACATATCACAAGTTGCAAAAAAAACAATAAAAGATGCTGGATTTAAATTTGTTCAAAATAATACCACATGCTCAGGAGATGGAAGTGTATCTGTTGGTGAGTGTGCTGTTGGAGCATGGAAAATAAATAATAAAAATTAGATTTTATAATAATAAAATAAGAATATTATATTAAATTTAAAAAAAAGAAAAAAATAAAAAAGAAGTAATTATATTTTAGTTTCCCTTTCTTATTTTTTTTTATTCTGATGTAGTAGTTTCATCATCAGTTTTATTTATACTATTTTTACTAGATTCATTTTTTATAGTTTTAATTTCTTCATCTACTTTATAATCATCTAGTAATTCTTCTATTTTAACATCTTTAAGATTTTGATTTATTGTTTCAACTTTTTCTTCAAGTGTTTTTACACGTGAATCATTACTTTTTTTGTAATCATCTAAATCATCTTCTAAGAGATTAAATTTGTCAATTACATCATCAAGATCTTTATGTGTTACAAGATTCCAGTCATTTATTACTTGTTCACTTTGTTCATTTATGAATTGATCTATTTTTTTTGATATTATATCTGTTTTTGACACATGATCTTTATCATCTTCTTGATCTTTATCTTTATGTGTTAGATCATTTACACGATTTGAGAAGTTTGCTACATATTCTTCTTTTGCTATACGTGATGATAGATCTGATGCTTGTTTGTTAATGTTTTGATATACTGGATGATTTATGCTTTGTAAGTAATAGTAGATGAGTATTATTAATGCTATGATTAATATTATTATTGCAAGTGTTGTTGCAGAATCCATTTTTTTATTCACCTACCCTATTTTTTAAGAGACTTTTCAATTTCTGCTTGTTTTTTATCTAGTTGTGCTGCAAGTTTTTGAAGTTTTAACAATTCACTTTGTGCTTCTAGTTGGTCTGCTTTTTCATTAACTTCACTACTTAGTAGATTTACTTTTCCAAGTATTTGTGATGTATTTGCTCTTATATCTCTAAGTTTTTGTTGATCTTTTTCTGAAAGTTCTGACATTTCTTCTTTTCTTTGCTTGTTTTCCAGGTCTTTTTCAACTAGTTCTATTTTTTTAAGTTCAGTTTGTTTTTCAAGTAGTAATATATTGTTTTTTGTAACTGAGCTTTTACGCCATTGTACTGATACAACAATGATTGCAATTAGTATAATTATTGCAAGAATTATTAGAACTAAGTTATCTTGACTTAACATCATCATTTTTGATAACCTCACTTATTTGATCTATAATTATTATTAATATAAGTATGAATATAGTATTTAAAGCTATGTTATAAATGTATAGAAATTTTAAAAAAATATTCCTATAAAGCCTTATTTTCTACTTATAATCTATTAATTCTTCATACTTTTGTTAATAAAACTTTTTATAAAAAATATTTTTATGTATAATTTTTTATTATCCTAAATTTATTAAAACATTAAACTTTATAACTTAATAATAGAATATTTTAGTCAAAAAAAATAATCTTTATTTATTTTTTTTTATAATTTTAAAAAGATTAATACTTAAAAAATACAATTAAAAGCGTGATATACAATGTTAGAAAAATATGAAAAAGCAGGAAAAATCGCATCTAAAGTACGTAAAGAGGCAGCAAAAAAAATTACTGCAGGAATGAAAGTAGCTGACATGGTAGATTTTGTTGAATCATCAATAAAAAGCACAGGAGCAGGACTATCATTTCCATGTAATGTATCAATAAACCAGATAGCAGCACACTATACATCAGATCCTGGTGATGAAACACTATTTTGTAGTGGAGATATTGTAAAACTAGATATGGGAGCAGAAGTTGATGGATACATATCAGATACTGCAGTAACAGTAATTGTAGAAGGTGATAATGCACCAAATACTACTGATGATGGAAAACTAATAAAAATGCCAGGACGTCTTGATGATGGAAATCCAACAATAACTGAAGATGAACTTGAAGAACGCTATAAAATTGAAGAAGCATCACGTATGGCACTTGAAAATGCTATAAGTATAATACGTGAAGGAACCACACTTAATGATATAGGTGCAATTGTTCAAAAAACAATACAAGATATGGGATTTACACCAATTGTTAATCTATCAGGACATAGTCTTGAACAAAATAATTTACATGCTGGTCTTACAATACCAAACTTCCCTGATGGAAGTGATCATAAACTACAAGAAGGAGATCATATAGCAGTTGAACCATTTGCAACAAATGGAGTTGGACTAGTAACAGATCTTCCAAATGCATATATTTACTCATACCTACGTAACAGACCACTAAGACAACCTGATGCAAAACAATTACTAAAATATATAAGTCAAAACAATGCTCATTTCCCATTTTCAAAAAATGCATTAGTTGAAAAATTCGATCCTAAAAAACTTAACCGTGCAATGAGACCACTTATTACATCACGTGCAATTTATCCATACAGTGCACTTAAAGAAAAAGAAAATGGAATGGTAGCACAAACAGAACATACAATAATTGTAGAAAAAGATGGATGTCAAATAACAACATTATAAAAAAGATTAAATTTTCTTTTTCTAAACTCCACTTTTTTTTAATCACAAAAAAAAGACTCTTTTTTTTATATTTACTCATTTTTTTATTATCTAATATTTTATAAAAAAAAATAATAAAAAAATTAATAAGAAAATAAAATTAAAAATTTAACATGTATAACTATTAATAATAAAAATAAAAAACATTGAAAAAAATTTAACAATATTATATAAAAACTTTTAGAGGAGTGTAAATAAACTTGACATACGATGCAGAAGTACTTGTTATAGGCTGTGGAAATGTATTATTTAAAGATGATGGATTTGGACCTACAACAATAAAAGAAATAGAAGAACACCTTGATGAAAGACCACTACCAGATAATGTAATGACAATAGACGCCGGAACAAGTGCACCACACTATCTGTTCTCACTACCAAACCCCATGTGGAAGAAATTAATCATACTAGATATTGCAGATTTTGGAGGAGAACCTGGAGAAGTACGTATTCTTTCACGTGATGATGTACCACAAGGAAAATATCAAGATCCTCATTCATTATCTGTTGCAGATCCACTTGATTTAACTGAAGCTGAGATTGTAATTATTGCATGTCAACCTGAAGATGTATCATCACCATACGTTGTATATGGCTTATCTGAATCTGTTAAAAAAGCTATGCCTAAAGCAATTGATATGGTATATGAACAAGTAGAAATATAAGTGTGAATAAAAACTTTTATTTAACACTTTTATCTTTTTTTATATTTTTTAGAAGATATTTATTTTACAAAAAAAATTAAAGATATAATATTAGTAAAATTGATAATTATCTAAAAAATTTAATATTTTTATAATAATTAAATATATTATATGTATTTAGTATAAATTGTTTAATAAATACACTTATTTTATTTATTTCTTTTAAGTAGAATATTTAGAAATTATATAGCAAGCTTTATATATAACGTATGACAAAGTTTTATATAGTTCTTATTTAAAGAACGCTAAATTTTTATAAGTTAGCGGGGTGGGGTAGTCTGGTGATCCCGCGGGGCTCATAACCCCGAGAGCCCTAGTTCAAATCTAGGCCCCGCTACTAATTTACTTTATATTAACAATCTATTTTTTTTGGTAAGCTGGAGCGTAGCTAACGGTGATTTAATTATATTCATAAACTAAACTATTTCTTATAGTATTTTGAATGTAAAGAATTAATTTACTGGGGAAACTCCATCCACTAAAATAGTTACCATGATGTTCTTAATTGACATATACTGAGAAGTATGACTCTGTTTTAGAAACGATACGATAGATCTAGATATAATATTTATATTATATTTTATGGCTATGAAAGATGATACAATTGCGTTGATGATGTCATAACGTTAGAATAATCGATGAAACGAAATAATTCCATGGAGTGCAAAAGAAAACAAGTTTTTTCAGAACTTAGTTCTGTTTAAAAGGTATCTTGCTAAGATTAATGCTACGATTTAAAACAGGAGATGGGTTACTCCCAGCATGCCAAAAGATTTTAATATAAAATCAAATTTAATTATTCTCTTTTTTTAGTGCTTATTTTTATAGAAATTTTTATTGACTAATCTTTTTTTTAGAATTTTTATTTAAACTATTATTTTTTCAGATTATTCTTTTTCTAACTTAAAGTTTACCTATAATTTAATTAAAAATTACTATAACTAAATTAGAAGTTATGTGTAAAAGTAGTATTTTAATATAAGATTATTTTAATAAAAATAGTGTAATGTTATATTAGATAAAAAAAGTTATATGTATATCTACATGAGTTTCTAATTTAAAATATTTTATTGAAAAAAAGAAAAATTATTAAAAAAAGATAAAAAGTTTATTTTAATTAAGAATCTACATCCAATTTAAGTTTATCGGAGAAAAAATAAAATGTAATCTATTTTTTTATTTTTTTTTTGAAATTGGAGTATTTATCTTATTTTTTTTATCTTTTTTTCCCTTTTAATGTTTTTATAGAAAAAATTTATTTAATTTTATAATTCGAGTTTAATTTATCAATTTGGATATAATTTGATTATGTAACTATACTTTTTTTTATTTGTTTAGTGTTTCTTTAACTTTATCGAAGAATCCTTGTTTTACTTCAACAATCTCTTCTCCACTTTCTTTTGCAAATTCTTTAAGAATTTCTGTTTGTTTACTTGATAATGTTTTAGGTGTTACCATGTGTACTTTTACATACATATTTCCTACACCTGACCATTTTACATGTTTTAATCCTTTATTTCTTATTTTAAAGACTGTTTCAGTTTGTGTTCCTGGTGGTATTGTAAGTTTTTCTTTTTGACCATCTATTGTTGGTACTTCTACTTCATCACCAAGACATGCTTGTACATAGCTTATTGGAAGTTCATAGTATAAGTCTTGTCCTTCACGTGTGAATAGATCATTTTTAAGAACATTGATTGTTACATATAGATTTCCACTTGGTCCTCCATTTGGTGAATCATCACCTTCTCCACCAACACGTAGTCTTGTTCCTGTTTCTACTCCTGCTGGTACATCGATTGTGAGTTTTTCTGTTACTTTTGTTAGTCCTGTTCCATGACATGTATAACATTTTTCTTCTATTACTTCACCTTCTCCATGACATACTGGACATTCTGATACTGTTGCAAATTGTCCAAGAGGTGTGTTTTGTACTTGTCTTACTTGTCCTGATCCATTACAATTACCACATGTATTTACTTTTGATCCTGGTGCTGCACGTGTTCCATTACATGTTGGACATACTTTTCTGTGTGTTACACTGATTTCTTTTGATACTCCGGTTGATACTTCTTCAAGTGTTAGATTTAGTTTTTGTCCTATATCATTTCCAGGCATAGGTCCATTTCTTGGTGAGTTATGTCCACCTCCAAATCCGAATAGATCAAAGATACTTCCAAATCCACCTGATCCTCCAAATCCACCGAATATGTCTTCAAAGTTTATGTTGCTAAATATGTCTTCTTGTGAGAATCCTCCCATTCCTGCATGTCCAAATTGGTCATATTGTTGTTTTTTAGATTCATCTGATAATACTCCATATGCTTCACTTATTTCTTTGAATTTTTCTTCAGCATCTGGATCTTCTTTGTTTACATCAGGATGGTATTTCATTGCAAGTTTTCTGTATGCTTTTTTTATTGTCTTTTGATCTGCATCACGATCTACACCTAGTACTTCATAATAATCTCTTTTTTCTGCCATTATTTTATAACTCCCAAAAAATTTCTATCTTTCTTTTATGTGTTTGTGGTAAATAAAAAATATTTTATGTTGTTTACTTTTTCATTCCAAATTATTTTGTTATTGTATATTTTTATTTTAATTAATTTTTGTAATTTTACTAATTTTAATAATAGATGAAAAAGTAAAATCTCCTCTAAAAATATCTTAATGGGAAATGAAAAAAGTTCATTTTTTAGTATTTCTAAATGTTTGTAGAAAAAAATAAAAAAAAATGAAGGAGATAAAACAGTTATGGTTATGTACTATTTTAAGTCCTTCATCTTAGTTATTTACTTATTTATCTATTTTTGGAAATCTGCATCTATTGTGTCATCATCATTTGGGTTTGATCCGTTTGGTTGTTGCTGTTGTTGTGCTTGTTCTTGTGCTTGTTGTGCTTGTGCTGCTTGTTGGTAGATTTCTGCTCCTATTTCTTGTACTGTTTTATCGAGTATATCGGATTTTTCTTTAATTAATGCGATGTCATCTTTTTCTATTGCATCTTTTAAGTCTTGTTGTTGATCTTTAAGTAGTGATTTTTTATCATCTGCTAGTTGATCTTTAAGTTCATCGAGTGTTTTATCTACTGTGTATATGAGTGAGTCTGCTGTGTTTCTTACTTCGATTTCTTCTTGTCGTTTTTTGTCTTCTTCTGCGTGTGCTTCTGCTTCTTTTACTTTTTGTTCGATTTCTTCATCTGAAAGTTTGTTAGATGATGTGATTGTGATTTGTTGTTCTTTTCCTGTTCCTTTATCTTTTGCTGATACGTTGATGATTCCGTTTGCATCAATATCGAATGTTACTTCAATTTGTGGTGTTCCTCTTGGTGCTGATGGTATTCCTACAAGTTGGAAACGTCCAAGTGTTGTGTTGTCGTTTGCCATTGGTCTTTCTCCTTGTACAACGTGGATATCTACACTTGTTTGTCCATCTGCTGCTGTTGTGAAGATTTGACTTTTCTTAGTTGGTATTGTGGTGTTACGTTCTATGAGTTTTGTTGCTACTCCTCCCATGGTTTCAATACCAAGTGATAGTGGTGTTACATCAAGTAGTACTAGATCATCAATTTCTCCTGCAAGTACTCCTCCTTGGATTGCTGCTCCTGATGCTACACATTCCATTGGATCTATTCCACGTTCTACTTTTTGTCCTACAAATCTTTCAACGTAGCTTTGGATTGCTGGCATTCTTGTTGGTCCTCCTACGAGGATGATTTTATCTATGTCTCCACTTTGTAGTTTTGCATCATCTATTGCTTGTTTGATTGGTGCTCCACATCTTTGGATGATTGGATCTACAATTTCTTCGAGTTTTGCACGTGTTAGTGTTGTGTTTAGATGGAGTGGTCCTGATGCTGTTGCTGTGATGAATGGTAGGTTGATGTCTGTTGTGAGTGTTGTTGAAAGTTCTATTTTTGCTTTTTCTGCTGCTTCTCTTAGTCTTTGTGCTGATTGATCATCATTTAGGAGGTTTACTCCATTTTCTTTTTCGAATTCTTCAGCTAAATATTTCATGAGTGCTGTGTCCATGTCGGTTCCACCAAGTTGTGTGTCTCCGCTTGTGGATTGTACTTCAAATATTCCTTCTCCGAATTCCATGATTGTTACATCAAGTGTTCCTCCTCCGAGGTCGAATACTAGTATGTTTACATCCTCTTCATCTGTTTTATCTAGTCCATATGCAAGACTTGCTGCTGTTGGTTCGTTTACAAGTCTTAATACTTCTAGTCCAGCGATTTTTCCTGCATCTTTAGTTGCTGTTCTTTGGTTGTCATCAAAGTATGCTGGTACTGTAATTACAGCTTTTTTAACTGGTTCTCCTAGGAATGATTCTGCATCTTTTTTAATTTTTTGTAGGATGTATGCTGATATTTCTTGTGGTGTGTAATCTTTTCCTTTGATATTTACTTTGTAGTCTGATCCCATGTGTCTTTTTATTGCACTGATTGTACTTTCTGGGTTTGTTACTGCTTGTCTTCTTGCTGGTTCTCCTACTAGTATTTCTCCATCATCTGTAAATGCTACGTAACTTGGGAATGATTTTCCGTATTGTGTTGCTCCTTCTGCACTTGGAATAATTGTTGGTTTTCCTCCAATTAGTGCTGCTGCTGCTGAGTTACTTGTTCCTAAGTCTATTCCAATTACTTTTTCTTCTGCCATATGTATTCACCTTAAAAATTTTTTTTTATTTGATTATCGTTATATTGTTATTTTTCATGTGTTATATTTTGAGGGGTGGTTATTTTTTGCATACTTTTACTTTTGAGTATCGTATGACTTTGTCATTTAGAGTGTAACCTTTTTGTAGATCTTGGATAATTTCGTTGTTTTCATAATCTGGGTTGTTTTCAGTTAGCATTGCTTCATGTTTGTATGGATCGAATTTTTCATGTTCTGCTGGTATTTCTTCTACTCCTTCATCTTTTAGTGTTTTTGTGAATTTTTTGTATATTAGTTCTACGCCTTCTTTTAGGTCTTTGTCATTTTCTACTTGTAGTGCTCGTTGTAGGTCTTCGTAGATTTCTAGCATGTTTAGTATTACGCCTTCATTTGCGTATTTTACGAATTCTTGTTTTTCTTTTTCTGATCGTTTTTTGAAGTTTTCGAAGTCTGCATGTATTCTTTGTAGTTTGTCTTTGTATTGTTGTATTGTTTCGTCTTTTTGTTTTAGAAGTTCTTCAGAGTCTGGTTGTTGTGGTTCATTATCTGTTTCTGGTTGTTGTTCTGCTTCTACTTCATCGAGTTCTTCTTTGATTTCTTCGATTGTTTCATCGTTTATTTCATCTTTACTCATGTATACACCCTTTTTGTGTTTTTTGGTATAGATATGGTTTAGGGTTATGAAGTTTTATTTATTATAGTAACCCTAAGTTATATTAATTTTTATTCTTATTTATTATTTTAAAATTTTCTTATTATATATAGTTTATGGGTTTTAGTAACCAAAGGTTATAAAAATATTATTCTAGTAATATATAATAAATATTAAACTATATAAACCTTTTGGTCTTTTAGTAACCTAAGGTAATATTTATATAATGATATAAATAAATAATAAAAACAAGCAAAAAAAAGGAAAAAATCAAAAGCATAAAAACACAAAAAGGAGGGAAAAAATGAATTTAGAAGCAGTACTTGATGTAATAGGATGCAAAACAAGACGAGACATACTAGCACTACTAACTGAAGAACCAAAATTCGTAAGTGAAATATCACAACAACTAGATATTGGACAAAAAGCAATAATTGGACATCTAAAAGCAATGGAAGAACTAGGATTAATAAATCCAACATACAAAAAAATAGAACGAGGAAGACCAAGAAAATACTACGAAATAACACAAGGAGTAGAAATAAAAATATTCATAAAACCAGACAAAATAAACATGCACATGCTAGGTGAAGAATTCACAGAACTATATCACATAGAAGAAAGACTCTACAATGGAGACATAGAAGCAATAGCAGACCTAAAAACACTAATTAAAAAATATAAAAACGCACTAAAATACGCAGAAGAACTACTAAAACAAGTAGAATTCCCACATCAACAAAAAAATGAGAAAAAAACCATAATTACCGATATTACAAAAGCAATACCTGAATACAAAATCAAAGACCAAAAACATTAAAAAATTTATATACTAAAAACAAAACAAATATATTATAAGATATATACTCAGATAATAAAACTTAGTATATTATTACTGCTAATAAAAAAATATAAACGGTGAAAAAAATTATGGATAAAAAGATAATCTTATCCCTTGTTATAGTAGCCCTTATAGGAATAGTAGCAGCTACATATCAAATAAACATAAACGACGATGACATACTCAACCCATTTTCAAGCGTTGATACAGAAGACTCACCAATAACAGACACACTAGCAACACCAGCACAAGCAGCATCACAAGGAGCAAATAACCAAATATCAGACGCACAAAAACAAGCACAAGCACAACAAGCAAAAGACCAAGCACAAGCTGCTCAAGGCCAAGCACAACCAACTCAAGGTCAAGACAACTCACAAAATCAACAACAGCAAGGTTCAGCACTAATCACATCAGAAAATCCAGTAACAGTAAATGAAGGACAACAATCTGGAGATGGAAAAACATCACAACAAAATAACAATCCTAATGGTAACCCAACAAGCTCAGATAGTAATTCTGGAGGTAACCCAACAAGCTCAGATAGTAATTCTGGAGGTAACCCAACAAGCTCAGATAGTAATTCTGGAGGTAACCCAACAAGCTCAGATAGTAATTCTGGAGGTAACCCAACAAGTCCAGATAGCAATCATGGAGGTAACCCAACAGATCGAGGAGATAATCCATCACCAAATCCAAATCCACAACCAACACCAGATACAGATTCAGACAATAACATCTTAACAAAAGCACAAGCATACGCATACATAATAAAACAAGACATTGGAGATCTTCAAATACAACAAGGTTCTGGATATATAGATACTGGAGCAAATAATGAAAAATACATAGTATTCCTTGCACACAACCCAAAAGGTCCAAATCCAAATGAAGTATTCCACGTATGGATTCCACAAGATAAAAACAGTGGATTTTCATGGTTTATCTATGAAGATGGTACAGGACCTAAAGATGTAGATCCAGTAAATGAAGGAAACAATACACAAGATAATACAAATAACACAAATAACACAAATTAAGGAAGAAAAATAAAATATAATTAGAATGAATTAATTTCTAAAGTTTTTTCATTTACCTACATTATATTTTATACAATCATAATTTTTTTGAATGTAGTGTAAATTATTCTTATAAAAACATGAAACTAAAGAGTCTAATAGTTTTTATAACATGAGATAATTTATAATGACAAAAATTTTTTGAGAATTTTTTTTATTTTCTCAAAAAAAAAACTTTTTTTTTAAATTTTTTTAAATAAACTTTTATAATAGTCTACTTTTTTTGATTTATTAAATATTACTTTATATTTTATAGTAAAGTATATATATAATAATATATAAACAATAATAATAGTAGAATGTAATATATGGGCCTGTAGCCTAGACTGGATAGGGCGTTGGACTTCTAATCCAAAGGCCGGGGGTTCAAATCCCCCCAGGTCCGCTATCTATTAACTACTAGAATGAAACTACTTTTTTTTAATAATTTATTATATAATTTAACTATTTTTATATGAAATTAACCTATTTATTTAGTTGAATCTTAGAATTTAATTTTATGGGTTTGTAGCCCAGTCTGGATAGGGCACCAGACTCCTAATCTGGAGATCGAGGGTTCAAATCCCTCCAAATCCGTTAATTTTTATTACTACTTCTTTTTCTATTTTTTTTAATAATTTATATTATTATAAGTTATAAGTTAATAAGTTATTATTATAAATAGTTTAAATTTGAAAAAATTGATTCATAAAATAAGTATTTCTTAAGAAAAAAAAAGAGAATTTGTTTTTATTTTTTTTAAGGTTTATAAAAAAAGGAAGAGTTGTATTCCCTTTCTTTATTATTCTAGTATTTAAGTGCACTGCCCATTATTTGTCCGATTAATGTTACAATTACAACTCCAGCAAAGATAACAGCACCAATTGTTAAAAAGTCCATAATATTACCTCTTATTAATCATTTTTTTGACATTTATCTTTTTTGTAAATAATAAAAAAATAAATTTTTTGAATTTTCTACTTTAAGAAATTCATTGATTATTACTTTATATATATTTTTTATATACTATTTAATCTTTTTTAATCATACACTACTTTACCATATAATCCTCCACGTCCAGGTGTTACATTTAGTGTATTATTACGATATGATTTTAATGCATTTGCAAGTAGCATATCAACATGTTCTATCTTATCTAACTCAACATTAAGTAGTATGTCTATTTCTGTTTTAAATAGTTCAATTAGACGTTCATATCTGGATTGTACATATTTTGTCATAACACCTTTATTATGTATTGAACTTAAAAGTTCAGCTAATGGTAATATGTATCGATATTCAGGACGATCTTCAGGATGTATTGGAACATCACTTGTTGCAAGTTCTTCAATTCTTCCTTTTACTCCCTTTTTAATTACTCCCCCACATACATCACATTTCATGTTGAGTTTTTGTGCATCATGTATGTTAAATATTTTATAACAGTCAATACAACCTGTTTCATGGTATTTTCCCATTCTTGGGTCAAATCCATAATTTTTTATAATATCATTATCTTTTATTGATGTACGTACATCTTCAAATGATAGATTTTTTATCTCCATTGTGTTAAATTCTCGTCCCATTCTATGTGGCCATGGTGAGTGTGAATCAGAATTAGTTAGAAATGTATAATTTTTTAGTTCATCAATTCTATCAGCAAGATATGTGTCACTTGAAAGTCCTAGTTCTACAAAGTCAGCCATTCGATTATCATAACAATCAGAGATTCTATCATATGATTTGTATATTCCTGTCCATGGTGTAAATATATGAGCAGGTCCTATGATACAGTTATAATCACGTGCTATGTCCATTATTTCTGTTCCTCTCATTCGTATTTTTGGTCTTCCATCTGCATCCATGTTTTTTACTATGAATTCATCACGCATCTGCCATGCTGTTTCAATAGATGGTATTAGTATTAGATGGTGTATTCTTTGATTATCTTCTACTTCTGTTGTTGTGATAAATTTTGTGTTTGACGTTTCATCTTTTAGTTGATATATTCCTGTATCATCTATTTGTGTTAGATTATCTTCAAGTTCTCCTAGCCATTTTGAGTGTAGTGCATCTCCTGTTGCTATTAAATCTAATCCCTTTTTTTCGGATTCTTTTGCCATAATGTCAGATTGCATACTTTTTGATGTTGCCATTGAGTATTTACTATGAACATGTAAATCTGAATTTATCTGCATATAAAATTATTCTCCTCTTTTTTTTATCTTCTTTTTTTTATCAGGTGCTGGAATGTGAGTTTTTATTTAAAAAAATGAAAAAAAATTGTTTTAAAAAAAAAGTTTGTAAGGGTGGTGAATCTATTTTTTTAGAAAAAAATAATAGTAATTTTATCCTATGTATCTTAAATCATCATTTGGTTTTGATACTTGTTGTTCTACCATTTGGTTTAATTGTGGGTTTAATGATAGTCTTTTAAGTGTATCTTCTACTTTTTCATTAAGTTCTTCTAAGTCCATATCGAATTTTAGTATTTCAAAGAGTACTTTTAGTACTTCTATTGCTGCTGATGGGTCAATGTAGAATCCTGGTGTTTCACCCATTAGACATGCTGCTGGTATATTTTTTTGATCTGCAAAATGAAGCAGTAGTCCTGATGCTCCAACGATTGATCCACCTTCATCTTTTCGTATGAGTGTATTTTCAAGTTCTAGTATTTCATCAAGTACTTCTTTTTGGTTTGATGCTACGAATACTCGATTTTTTTCTATCATTTCACCTGTTCCTAGTCCACCGAGTGTGTATATTTTAGTAGCTCCAAGTTGTTCGAAGTATTCCATTAATGTTCTTGAGAGTGCTATTTGTCCTTCAAATTCTGTTGCCTGGGAGTTTCCTGTTAGTATTATTACATCTAAGTTGTTTTCTCCGAAATCTTTTAGGTAGTAGAACTCATTTTTCATGTAGTCTATTAGTCCTTCTTTTGTTACTGTTACTTGTGGTGGGAAGTAGTCTGATTCTAGTTCTGCAAATTTGGTTGCATCAAGTTGTTTTATTAATTGATCTACCACTATTTTTCCTACAAATCCTATTCCTGGAAGTCCTTCAAGAACTATTGGATTTTCAAATTCTACTTCTTCTATTTGATTTATTGTTGTTTTATCATCCATTGTTTGCTCATCCCTACCTAATTTAATATTTTTTAATTTAATTTAAAATCTTATTTTATCCTTCTTTTTGTTGTTGTTCTTGTTGTTTTTTTAGTATACGTCTATATTTTCCATATTTATCTTGTGGTGAATAACGGGCTGGATATATTACGCCTGTTTTAACATTACAATTTGGACATATGTCATCTAGTGTATATTCTCCACACTCATTACAACGTCTCATTTGAAATTTCATATGTATATAATTATTCTTTGTATGAGGTTTATATTTTTGTATGTTTATCTTATAATACACTTGCAAGTTATGATTATTATTTAAATTGTTTCATGAAATCTTCAAGTTCTTCTTGTATTTTATCAAGTTCTGATGATCCTACATGTCCTAAGTATGAGTTAAAACATGTGAGTTTTGAACCTGGAATTAATGTATGCATTGGAATTGCATCAAGTTCTGGTGGGAAGTATTGATCTTCATATATTGCTATAATCATGGTTTTTGCTGTTATATTATCTATAATATCAGTTAAATCATGATTCATACTTGCAACACACCTGTAGTATGCATCATATACATCTTCTTTTGAATCTTCATGTGCAAATTCATCCATTGCTTCTTTTATTTCACAGTTAGATTGATCCATATAAAATTGTCTAGATAAACCAAAAGAATACGTAGCCTTACTTGCAATTTCAAGAGATCTTATGAGTGATGCATCAGTTGGATTATCATGGAAGTTAGGATCAGATTCTATAATATCATATAAAAGTTGTGATAAAACATAATTCTGACCACCTACTTTATAACTACTTACAAGTGAAATTAGAAAATCAATTGAATCAGGATAATTACAAGCCCAACTAATAGCTTCAAAACCACCCATAGAATTTCCAATTACTCCTTTAAGATGTTTAATATTAAATTTCTCTTCAATAAATACCTTATTAAAATTCACCATATCAAGTATTGTATAACTAGGAAAGTCAGCTTCTAAATTTGATGTACTTGGAGAACAACTACCAGGACTTCCTAATGTTGAAAGAGATATAAAGAAAAATAACTCAGGATCAAAAGGTAAATTACTTCCCACAGCTTTACTTATACGTTTTATAGAGCCATAATCACCTGTTGTACCATGAAAATATAAAATAGCATTTATAATATGTCCTTCATCATCATATTGTGGCTTACCAAATGTAGTATACTCCACCACCTGATCTTTAAGTATACGACCATTTTCAAATTTAAATTCATCTAATGTATAATATTGAGCTTCCAAATCTTTTAAATCCATAACTCATACTACCTCCACTTATCTAATTTTCTTTTATAAAAAATATTTTTTTTAAATCAATACATATTATATTACCTAATTAAATATTAAAATACTTCTATCTTGAAATTATTCTATTAAAAAAAAAGTAGTATGCTATTTTATTAGAAAATTTATCTATTTAAAAAAAGAGTTTAATTTTTATAAAAATTTAAAAAAAAAGTGTGTGAGAAAAATATTAAATATCTTTCTTATTCATCTAATTCACGATGGAAATGTCCATAACCATCATTATCTTCAATAATTGAAATACATTTTTCAGATGAATCACTTAATATTTTCTCAGCCGTTGGATAATCCTCAGCTGTTACCATTATTCTGTATTTAGGTGCTCCAACACATTGAACTTCAACATCATCAGATTCAATAGAACAAAGAGCTTCACGAATAATTTCAACACCATTTGGCTTATATGATGTAAGATCAACATATCCTGTAATTTGAACTTCAGGAGTTGAAATATTCTTCTTAGCAACACTAGTAATAATTTCAGCCCATTCAGGATCAATATCTAAAGCAAGAAGTACATCTTCTCCTTCATCTGATGCTAATTCAAATCCTTCATAAAGATCTCCAAATTCATCCATGATAAGATAACCTACCTCATCATATGCTTCATCAAGAGTTTTATTAATTGATTTTGCAGAAATTTCAAGAAGTTTTTCAGCTTTTTGTTCAATTTTCCATTGTTGCATTCTACGTGTTCTTTGATCTTCACGTATACGTTTTAATGAAGCATCAACATGTCCTTTTTTAGGATTTACACGTAGTACACGTGCAACAATTTTCTGGTTTTCTCTTACATAATCTCTTATGTTTTTAACCCATCCTGATGAAACTTCTGAAATATGAATAAATGCTTCTTTACCTTCATATTCTTCAAGCTTTGCAAATGCTCCATAACCTAATACTTTATGTACGGTTCCAACAATTAGATCACCTTCTTCAGGCCATTCTTTATTCATACGTACCATTATTAATCACCTGTAAGTAGTAATCTATAGTTTAATTATTTGTATTTAGTGTTCTAGTACTTCTAAGATTTGTGCACAGATTTTTGAACGTCCGCCTTTTGGTTCAACTAATGTTTTACCACATACAACACATTTTACTGTTGATGCTGCGTGATCAAAAATTATTTGTGTATTTTCACAATCACCGCATTTAACTTTTAAAAAATTACTTTCTTGTTTAGCCATTCTAAAGATTCCTCCCTTATTTAAATTCAATCTGATTTTATATATTAATGTTTTAAAAAAAATAGTAGTTAAAAAAAAGAATATTTCAAAAAGAGTATTTCATCTTAAAGTAAATTATATATTCTTTTAATTTAAGTATCCCTATTGTGATACAAATTCTACTTTTCCTGCACGAATGTTGGTATCTCTTTTAATGTGAGCTTTTCCACATTCTTTACATTTGTATCTTAAATCTAATTTTTTAATAGGTTTACTTCCTGATGGTAAAGGTCTTGGATAACCTCTGTACCCTGCGGTTACACGTCTGAATTGACGTTGTCCCCATTTAAGTTCGCTTGCTTTTCTTTTCTTTGATGTGTGTACTTCGTGTACTGTGTGTTTTTTACATTTTGGACAGTAAGTCCTTCTTTCTCGTGGTATTCTCATCCTAAATTCACCTCATATTTTATAGTATAATAGGAAATTAAAATTTTAATTCATTATTGTTTTATTTTGTTAGATAATAAAAGTATTAAGTTAATACTTTCCCTAAAGATAAAATATATTTCATTAAATCTCGATTTTACAGTTTAAATTGAGTTTTTCTTTTTTTATATTTTTGAAATATATTCTTATGTGTTATTTTTTTTATATTTTTTTTTAGATTTTATCACAAATATAAAATCTCTAATTTTTTATGGTTTTTTGAATTAAAAAAAAATATTTCTAAAAAAAACTTTTTCCATTTTTTTATTAATAAAAAAATTATTTACTTTTTTTATACATAGAATTCTTATTTTTGTTAAAATATAGTGTCGTAAGTAAGATTATTTCTTATGTATAAATGTTTTTTATTTAAATCCTAACTGTTCTCATATATAAAAAGAACAATCAATAATTTATCTATATATTATTATATTATGAACTATATTTATATTTTATGTTTATACAAACTAAAATATTAAAAAAAGTAAGGTAATGTTAAAATGGTGGTGAATCATATTAAAGTATTTTTATAATACTCGTATTATATCATGTGAAAGTAGAATTTGCACAATATTACCAGGAAGTAATGCTACATCATCCACATTAAATGGACCATATGTACGATCATCCACATCTAATATATCACTATTAACCTCACAATTAAATGATACAAGCTTTTCATCATTAAATAATTCTTCATCAAGTTTTGTATCATCTTCTATTTTTATATTTGATGTTTCATCTGGTGTTGGTATTGGCTTATCAATAATATCAGATGTAGTGGTTGTTGTTGGTTCATCTACTTTTACATCAGATTCTATATTTTCATGTTTTTGTATACTATTTTGTGAAGTTAGTGTTTTAGGCTTTTTTTCATCTTCACTTACCTGTAGTGATACTGTATCATCCTCTGGTATTTCAGGTGGTGTAAATGGTGTTGTTATATCAGTTTTAGGTTCTTTTTTTATTCGTACAGGATTGTTATTTTCATCACGTGGCATACTATCTGGCATTTCTCCAAACATCATTGCAACTTGACTTTCATCAAGAGCAGGGGATGAAAATACATCATCAGGTATGTCAATATCATCAATTCTATTTTGTTGAGGTTTTACATCTTTTGATGGTTTTTGTGTTTTAACTGGATTTTGTGGTTTTATATCTACCCATTCATCTTCTGTGTTTTCTTCTACTACTTTTTGTTCTTGTTGTGTGACTTCAACTTCTGGTGTTGCTTGTACTACTTCAGGTTGTGTTTGTACTTGCTTTTGTTGCATTCTTTTATTGTTTTGTTTGTTTTGTATTATATTTTCTCTGTGTTTTAATAATGTGTTTACAATATCAATGTAGAGTTGTTCTTCATCATAGGTCATATTGTATGGAAGTTCATCAAATAAAGTAGAATCATCTTTATGTCCTTTGAAGAGGTCATGTGATTTTTGTAGGTTTGCTAGTGCTGTTGTTAGTATTTTTACTTCTCGTCTTTCACATATTTCTATTATGATTCGTCTTGCATCACGTAGTTGATATGCTTCAAGTGAGAGTGGATTTTTATCTACTATTTTTAGTAATTGTTGAAGATAGTTTGAAGCATCATCATAGAATGTATCATCTATTTCTGATAATGGTCCATCTATTCTTTCTTTTTTCTGAATATCTCGTAGTTTTTGAAAAAATGTATCCAAGGCTAACACTATCTCCTTTTAAATTATATTTTTTATTTTAATATTTTTTTCTATTCGACTAACTATAATAATTTTCTTTCATAATCCAATGCAATCTTAATAAATGCGTAGGATAAGATTTTTATTTATATTTGGCTAAAAAAAAGTTTTTTTTTGATTATTAAATTAAAGGTTTTACTATTTTGTTAAAAAAGTTCCCCTTTTTTTTTGAAAAAAAAATAAATTAAGATGAGAAGATTTATACTTTTTTTAGTATTATTCTTCTTCTATTCTAGGAGCTAATAAGAATGATAGTTCTCCTTCCTCATTTAATAATTCTAAGGTTAATGTTAGTGGCATGTCATCTCCAAGTGAAATGTATGTTGTATCTGCAAATTTCTCTGCTTTAAGCATTTCTTTTATGTTTTCTATTGCAAATATTGCTCTTGCATCTTCTGTAACTTTTTCACCATGTAAATATTCAACTTCAGCATCTGAGAATTCTCCTACTGCTTTAAGTTTTAAGAAGTCTTGATCTATGTTAAATTCTACACGATCTGCTACAATTTCAATATCCTGGATTGATTCTTTAAGTGTTTTTATTGGTATTGTTATTTTTACAGGATATTCAATTGATGGTGATTCTGGTGTTTCATATTCAAGGTCGATAAGTTTTACTTTAAATGTTTTCTTAATTGCTCCTTCAAATGTTACAATTAGACTTCCACCATCTACTGTTAGTTCCATTACATCATCTGATTTTGATCTTTTTAGAACTTTCATTAATTCTTCAGTATCTACATTTAGTTTTATTGGTTCATCACATTGGAATACATCAAATAGTCTTTCTTTAAGTTCAAGGTGAACATATGTAATATGACTTCTATCTATTGCATTTAATCGTAGACCATCTGAATCTACTTCTATTTGTACCTCATCTACAATTGAGGAAATTGCTTCAAAACTTGTTTTAAAAATACTTGGGTCACTTAATATAAGTTTAAACACTATTATAAACTCTCCTTAAAATTATATAATTATAGTATGTATTTATGTTTATAAATTGTTATAAAATTAACCCTTAATAAATAAGTAAAAAAAAAAAATAAGCAAGAAAATTATGATAGAATAATTAAATTATTTCTATACATAAATATTTCTCTGACCACATCTTGGACAATGACTTAGTCTGGAATTATATACAGCTCCACACCCTGGATATTTACATGTTTTCATGTATCCAACGTTTTTATCAACACCAGCTTCTTCATAAGTTACTTTACCAGAACTGGATGAAACCTTGTTAGAAGATTTTGATGATGACTTTGAAGTTGACTGTGTTTATTGTGTATCATCTGTTGTGTTATTTTCAAGTTTTACTTCTTCAAGTTGATCTTTCATTTCATTAAGACTTTTGTTTAATTCTTCATTTTTCTTTTGCATCTCATGATAATACATATATCCTGCAGCTGAAACTCCAATAATTGCAATAATAACAATAACTATGATAATTTTCATTTCTTTACGCAATTTATTTAACCTCCTATTAGTTGTTATTTATAAAAAAAAGTAATTTTTCCGTTTTAAATTCTTAAAAAATTCTTCAATTTTATATAATAAGTTGTAGTTTGAAGATCCTTTTTTTCGTGTTTATTTTATATCTAAATAATATATATATTTGCTATATATAAAAAAATTTTATATAAAAACTAAGAAAATAATCAAATTTCATGTTTTAAAATAAAAAAAAGTTTAAAAAGAGTTTTTTTTATACCGTTTATTTCATACAATTAGCATTATAATTTTTATGCTAAAAAAAAGGTGTTTAAGTATTCTATATCTAAAAAAATCCATTAATTTTATCTTAAATTATTTATTCATCCTCATCAATACTAGATTCATGAATCTCCTCAGATTGGTTAAGTCCTAAATAACGCATTATTTCTGTGTAAAATGATAATAATATTATAAGAATACCCATTGCAATAAATGCTATTGCCATTGTTTCATGTTCACCATACATTACACTATCTGATATTTTAACACTATCATTAAATGCTTGATATGTACCATAAACCATGAGAACTAATCCTATTACAATTGATGTAATCTTAGAAATATTATGTTTTGAACTTTTAAATACTCCACGTAGCTTATTAATTTTCTCAGAATCAAACTGATTAAGCAGTGGCACACCATTTTCATCAACTTTAACCTCATCAATCATATGAGTTTTAGATTTCTTATTATCGCTACTATCTTTTAATTTACTAGTAGTTATCTTAGATTCTTGAGGTTTTATATTTTCAGTAGATTCTACAAGTGGTGTTTCATCTAATATTTCATCTATTGAATCTGATGTTATATCATCAATAGAAGTTTCATTTAATGTTTCATCTATTGAATCTGATGTTATGTCATCAACAGGAGTTTCATTTAATGTTTCATCTGTTGAATCTGATGTCATGTCATCAACAGGAGTTTTATCAGCTGTTTTTGGTTTTGATTCTAGTTCTTTGATTATTTCTTCAGCTTCTTCTTTTATTTCTGCCTGATTTTTTACTATTTCATCGTCGTTAATTTCTTCCTGATTTATAACTACTTCATTAATTGCTTTAAATAGTGGACTATCCTCAACATCTTCTTCTTTAGGTTCTATAACTTCTTCAATTAGATCTTCACTTTCATCATAATCTTTAGCTTCAGTTTTAATAATAGATCCAGATTCACTATCATATTCTGGAATATTTTCAGAATTATTTTGTTCCATTATTTCAAGAGGATCTTTTTCAGTCTCTATAAGAGGAACATTATCTTCTATGACTTCTAATTGTCTTAATGGATCTCTTTTTCTTCTATTAGTTGCTTTATTTTTTTCTGTCATTATCATCACAAAAACTTAAGATATTTTATTTATTTTGTATAATTTAGAAAGTCTTTTTGAAAAAAATTTATTCTTTAATCTATTATTGTAAAAAAATTATTTCTTTCCTAAATATTATATTTTTAAAATTGTCTTTTTTTACTTAGCATATTTTTTTTAAAGTATAAAAGGTTCTTTTAAATATAATTCATTTTCACAATTTTTATCATAAAAAAAATAAGAACTAAAATAATAAAAAATTAAAAAAGCATGTAAAATGAATTACTTAAAAGTTAAATCTTCTATCCTTTTTTTATAAAAGATTAATAATAAAAGAGAATACATTTTAATTATATTCACTTTTGTCTTTTTTTTTATACGATTTTAATCGTATTCTCTCCATGTGTAGTCACAATCTGTACATCTGAAAAATCTTGTTTCTGATTCATCTGCACTTCTTGTTTGTTGTAACCACCAAAATGCAACTTTATTTCCACATTTTGGACATATTACTTTGATTGTAGGTAAGGTTTTAACATTACTGTCTGTTACAATTACTGTATCTTCTTTATCAACTTTTTCTGAAACTTCATATTGTTTTTTTGATTCTTCTGTTACACCTTTTTCATAGTTACAATCTTCACATATAAATTTACCATTTACAGGAAAAAGAACTTTTCCACATCCTGGACAAAATTCCATTGTATCGAAACCTCCCTTTATAGTAGTTAAATTATTTATTTTAATATAATTTTTCAAATTTATTTTATATTAAATACGTTATTATCTTTCTTTTTTATATAAAATAAATCTTGCTATATTTTCAAGAGCATATTAAAATTTATTATTATATTATTATTTTATTTTAAAATTTATATAAAAAAAAGGGGTGGGAGCATATGATAAGTAATAAATATCACTCTTATAAATACTTCATAGCATCAGATAGTATTAAGTTATGATCAAATGCTAAAGAAATACTACTAAGTTTATCAATACTAATAAATTCAGCATCACATGCATCATCATCTGCCTTTAGAAAACCTTCTTTAATAGAAGCTGTATATGCTATTGTTACAGTATGTCCTCTTGGATCACGATTTGGATCTGAATATACACCAACTAAGTTTTCAAGTTTAACATGTAGAGATGTTTCCTCAAATGCTTCACGAACTGCTGCATGTTCAACTGTTTCACCATAATCTACAAATCCACCAGGTATTGCCCATGATCCTTTAAATGGATCATTTTTACGTTTTATAAGTACAATTTCTGAATCTTTTTCTATTATAATATCAACAGTTAATGCAGGATTTCTATACTTTGACATAATAATAATATATGAATCAATAAAAATTATAAAATTTTTTATTTTTTAATACAAAAAAAGGAATGTAAATTGTTTATTTTATATGATAATTATCTTAAAATAAAAAAAAAGGTTAAAATAAAAAAAAAGAGTTTTAGGTATGTGTTTTATTAAACCTAAAAAAAAGTGTATCTATTCATCAAATGCTTTTATTAATGCATCTTTAAAGTCATTTGCTTCTTGTTTTACTTCTTCTGCAGCTTCAACTAATACTTCTTTTGGATTTTCACAGTGAACTTCAAATTCTGGTTCTCCAATAAGAGGGTGTGTAATATCATATGCTGCTGCTATGAGTTCATCTTTGCTCATTATTCTTTTTCTTAATATATTACATATTGTATGACTTTCGCCTGTAATTTCAAGTACTAAACTATCTGGTTGTTCTTCAATAATTTTCATTCTAAATTTTCTCCCCATATTTACTTGATATTTTACGTGAATCAACCTTATTACATTCACATATTAGTTTATCATCAGCTGCTTTTTTCATAAATTTACGACAACGAGTACACATCGCCTTTATTATTCCCAAATCAAAATCAGCAGTTGATAGCTCAACATATTCTGAGCCTAGCTTATTTATTACTTTAGCTTCTATTATATCTCCAATCTTAAAAAGTTCATGCATTGATGTAACATAGTCATTTGTTGCATTTGAAATATGAATATATCCTTTATATCCTGCAACAATCTCACGATCACTACCAGTAATTTTCTTTACAGTAACAAGTGCTTTATACTGTTTTACATCTGTAATGTATCCTATTATATGATCATCTACTTTAATATGTTCTGGTGCATTTTCTGCAATTACTGATATTTCCATGTTAATATCATCAATTTTAAGATATCCAAAGATACTTGATTTAATATATCCATCTTCTACATATGTCCAGTCTGATGGGATGTATTCTTCATAGGTACATAGTATTTCACCAGGTAATACAATGTCAGCATGTTTATGAGTTACCATAAATATAACATCCCCCTAATTTTATAGATTTTTAGACTTTGCTAATATATTTTCTATCATTTTATTTTATTTTAGATTATTAAAATGAAATAATTTTCTATTTTATTTTATTTTTGTAGAAAAAGAAATTTTTTTTGGATAATATTAATTTATTAAAATAAAATCTTGTCTTTTATAATAAATTTTCATTAGAAAAATTTATACTATTTATTAGTTTTTATTTCTCTTATTATATATTTTTTATCCTTAAAAATTTTCCCCTAAATTATCTATTGTCCATCATGTATGATAATTTCATCCATCATATAATCATCCCAGTTGCGTATTCCAAGTACTATTTCAAGTTCTTGTGGTGTGATTACTGGCTTTTTATACATTGCACTATCATCTATTGCTATTCTTGGACAAGCTGTCATTACATATGCATCAAGATCAAATGGTAATAATCGATCTGGTGATATGTAGTCCATGTTTAGTATTTGAGCTTTAAAACCATGTTCTTCTATTAGTTTTTTAAGATTTAATGCAAGATTATATCTTAGTTGTCCTTTTTTTGATGATATAATTATTCCAAATGTTTTTGCATTTTCAGCTTTTATTATGCGTGCAAATCTTATTCTTAGAATTTTATCATAGAATTCTTCAATATCTCTTGCTGTTCCTTTAAATGGATCTGCTAGTAGTACTGGTTTTTTTGTGAATAATTTTACACCTAGTGCATGGAAATCTCCACTACCAACATATATTATCATATCCACATCTAAGTTTTTTATAGATGTGAAATTACATCCTAGTACTTGACCTGGTTTTGTGGTTATTCCTGGTGTAGTTTTAACAGTATAACCTTCATCTTCTATGAGTTTTATCATTTCATCAAGTTTATGTATATGCTGAGTTGTTGTTATTACACCAATTGTTTTTATATTATCTTCAGGATTAATTTTTTCTAGTGCATCAAGAATTGGTGGTTTAACTTCTGCATTTGAAGATGCTTCAATAAACATTATGGGACATTCTGTTTTAAGACCAAGTGATGTATGTGCAAAATGAATTACAAGATCAATATGTCCATTAACCTTAAGATCAGCTAAATCACATGCACCAAAACATGCATCAGCATCAATTAGAACATTAACATCATCTGGTGTGTTTTCTTCGATTTGTTGTGCTATTTCTACTGCATCCATTTTTAGTCCTTCTGGAAATTGGAGCATTATATTTTTAGCATCAAGTTCATCTATTTTTGTGATTATATCACTTATTTTATAGTCATATTCAATTCTTGGCAAACCTTAAAAACTCCCTTTTATTTAATCATCTACTATTGTTACTTTTCCATCTACCATTTTTATTTTAACTAGTGTATCAATATTATGACCTGTGTTATGTTCTGCATTAATACGTCCATCATCTTTTTCAATAGGAACAATTGTATATACAAGATTAACTCCTATTTGATCTAATGCTTTTATAACACTTGTAATTGTACCACCAGTACTTACTACATCATCAATAAGAAGAACATTATCATCTTTATTTAATCCATTTATGTATAATTCATTTTCACTATAACCTGTTTTCTGATGTACCTTATGTTCTCCTGGTAGACCATATTCACGTTTTCGTACTATTACAAATGGTATTCCTGTTTTCATTGATAGTGCTGTTGCAAGTGGTATTCCCATAGATTCAACACCTACAATTTTATCTACCATATTTAGGTTATAATGATTGATAATATAATCCATTACATCATCTAGTAATTCTGGTTCTACAAGTGGTACTCCATCACTTATTGGATGTACAAAGTAGAAGTATTCTCCTTTTTTAACAACAGGACATTCAACTAATGATTTTTTAAGTTCATCTAACATAATCTAATTCTCCATGTGATATTTTTTTCTTAATTTTTAGTAAATTCTAGTTTTTAAAGTATTTTTTTTTACTTTACTTTTTTTATTTTTTTTATTTTTTAGCATTCTCTTAATACTATTAATTTATATTAATTATTCTTAATTATAACTTTACATTTAATAAGAAGAAAAAAAAAACATTACACTACCATTTTTTTTATATATTACTTATGTAGTTGAAATTTAACCTATTTTTATGAAAAATGTTTATATTAAAAATAAAATACATAACTTATAATATATAAACTAGATTAAAAAAAATATAAAAAAATTCCTATATAAAAAATAAATTTTTTTCATAAAAACATTAATCTAATATAAGAATACATTAATATTAAAATAAAAAAAAAATTTTTGGAGGTAGAATATAAGATGCTTGAAGGACTAAGTGAAAACCTGACAAATACAATGAAAAAACTATCAGGAATGTCAATAATTGACAAAAAAACATTAAAAGAAATTACCAAAGAAATACAAAAAGCACTCATACAATCAGATGTAAATGTAAAAGTTGTATTAAATCTAACAAAAGAAATACAAAGAAGAGCATTAGATGAAGAACTACCTAAAGGATTAAGCCCAAAAGAACATGTAATGCGTATAGTATATGAAGAACTCGTATATTTAATTGGAGAAAAACCAGAACCACTAGACATCAACAAAAAACCATACAAAATAATGATGCTAGGACTTCAGGGAAGTGGAAAAACAACCACCACAGCAAAACTTGCAAAAAACCTTAAAAAACGAGGATTAACAACTGCAATAGTATGTACAGACACATGGAGACCAGCAGCATATGAACAGCTAAAACAACTATCAGAACCACTAGATGTACCAGTATATGGAGATCCTAAAAATTCTGATGCAGTAGATTTAGCTCAAAAAGGACTAGAACATTTTGGATCTAAGTATGATGTAATAATAGTAGATACAGCAGGACGACACAAAGAAGAAGCAGACTTACTTGATGAAATGAAACAACTAAGTACTGTTGTAAACCCTGATGAAGTAATACTAGTAATTGATGGAACAATCGGACAACAAGCACGAAACCAGGCAAAAGCATTTAAACAAACTACAACAATTGGATCAATTATTGTAAGTAAACTTGATGGATCAGCAAAAGGAGGAGGAGCACTCTCAGCTGTAGCTGAAATTAATGCACCAATAAAATTTATTGGAACAGGTGAACGTGTAGATGACTTTGAAGCATTTGATCCTGAACGATTCATATCAAGACTACTTGGAATGGGAGATATTGAAACTCTTATTGAACGTGCAACAGAAGTAACAGCAGATAAAACAGATAAAGAAATGGTAGAATCCATAGTATCAGGTAAATTCACACTAAAAGACATGGAAAACCAGTTAAACATGATGCAGAAAATGGGACCACTACAACAAGTAATGAAACTAATACCTGGTGTAGGAAATCAACTACCAAAAAGTGCAACTAAAGAAACTGAAGAAAAACTAGATAAATACAAAATACTAATGAAATCCATGACCAATTATGAACTTGAAAATCCAGATGTTATCAAAAAATCACGAGTAAATCGTATAAGTCGTGGAGCAGGTCTTACAAATGAAGATGTAAAAGATCTACTTAAATACTACAATTTAACTAAAAAAGCACTAAAAGGTGGAATGGGTAAAAGAAACATGTCAGGACCTATGGGAAAACTCCTAAGACGTATGACAAAACAATAAAAAAAAGATGAGAAAATAATATTATAGAGTAAAATACTACTCTTTTTTTCTCTATTTTGAAATCCTATTTTCCATATAAAAAAAAACTTTAATTTTAAACTAATTACTCTTTTTCATATATTCAATTTTATTTTTAAGCATGTTTTCATAATCTTTTATTATTTTTTCAACTCGTTTTGCATATGTATGCTCATTTATAACATCAGGATTTACAGGCTCACGTTTAATTGCTTCTTTTATCTTCTCATTTAAATCCATCTTATCTTCATATACTAAAACTTCATCTTTAAATAGATTTTCAATTCCTTTTACATGATCAGTTACGATTGTTGCTCCACATGCAAGCCCATCAAATATACGATTTGATATAAATCCCTTCTTACGCATATCATCCCAATGATCATTTAGTAGAACATCTGTTGATGAGTATGCTCTGTATAATTCTTCATTTGGAATATAGTTATCTTGAATATATCTCTCATCAAGTATTCCTTCCCAGTTATTTCCATATATTTTAAGATCATAATCTGTTGGAAGTAGATCTTGCAATATTCGTCTGTAGGTCATACGTGAATTTCCAACAAAAAGTAATTGTGATTTGTATTCTTCATCATATAGTCTGTGGAATCTCTGTGGATTTGTACATTGAAGTAGTGGTTCTACATCTGTTGATATAACAGGTTTGATCTTATTACACCAGTATTCTGATGCTATGTATACTTTATCAAAACTATCATATTCTCCTACACTCAGACGATTTGGATGTGATATGTTCCATTCAATGT
The DNA here is from genome assembly GCF_003149675.1 of Methanosphaera cuniculi. Lineage (NCBI taxonomy): Archaea > Methanobacteriati > Methanobacteriota > Methanobacteria > Methanobacteriales > Methanobacteriaceae > Methanosphaera > Methanosphaera cuniculi. Next base: position 154,920 of record NZ_LWMS01000020.1, read on the forward strand.
TATACTGGTATGGCTTTGGAGTATATGAACTTACACCACGAAGTACTAATACAATGTCATATAATGCATCCTTATTTGTTTGCCAGTCATCATGTAGTTGTAATTTGGCTGGATATCCTTGTTTGTTAAATTCTTTTTGAAGCTCTACTCCAAAATGGTAATCTCCCCAGTGATGTTTATTATCACTTTTTGGTGTTGGTATTTTGATAATTACACGTGTTTTATCTGTTAAATCTTTAAGTAGATTTATTAGTTGTTCTGCACGATTTTTATAGGTATGATTTTTAAGTACTATGTATTGTAGTTCTTCAACTTTTGCATGTGCTAAGTCTGGATTATTTAGGTATAAATCTAGTTGTTCATCTAGTGATTGTTTATCTGTAAATGTTGGTATTTTATTTCCAAATAATTCCTTAATTCCAATTTCTCCATTTGTTATAACAAGTTTTCCCATTGCAAGTGCATCAAATACACGACTATTAACAGATGATGGAGCATCAGTTAAATCTGTTGCATCATCAAGCACTATTTTTGTTGATGCATATACTGCTGGCATCTGAGAGTATGGTACATATCCTTTATTATAGTCATTAAACTTATCATAACGTGACCATGTTTTACCATAAATATTAAAACTATATTCAGACTCATCAGGTTGTAGTATTTTAGTTATTTCTCGTTCATCATGCCAATCATTTCCTGCAAACGCATAATCACAGATATATTCATCTTTAGCTTTCACATTCATATTAAATAAGTCTGTATTTGTAGCTTCTGGAAATAGTATTGGTTCATATCCTGAGTTGTCTATTATATGATGAATACTTCGACTATTTGAACATAGTATCATATCAAATGATTCAAAGTATGGCTTATTTAACCACCATTCAGGCCAATTTAGTATCCATGCTATTTTTATGATCATGTCATTTTCTGTTTTTATTTTATCAATATCATAACTATTAAGTAGTGATATGAGAATATCTACATCATCATCTAGTTTAAATGGATCATCTGTATCATTTTTAGATTTAAAATCTATAATGTAGCCTTGTTTTCTTAGTTCATTTGCAAGTCCTTGTGCTATGAAATAATCCCCTACTGCTGCATTTTCTCCTTTTTCCATTGTGATAAATGTTATTTTAAGAGGATTTTCTGTAAAGAAGTTGTTTTTATTAATTTTATCATTTAGCACTTTTTGTTTTAGCCATTTGTTCCATTTACGTGCAAAGATATTTTTATTGTTTTCATGTTGTGTTTTTATTAGTCCTTCTATTATGTTTTGTTTTGTTGCATGACGATAATGGTATGCTGCAGAATCTGATGTGTAGATGTTTTTATATCCCATTGTATGTAATCTTAATGATAAGTCTACTGCTTCATATTCATATTTGAAGTCTTCATCAAATCCTCCCACATCTGAAAATAGTTGTCGTGATATCATCATAAGTGAGCCTGTTATTGCTGGTGTTTGGTATGTTTCATGTTGATTGAATTTATAGGCTTTTCCATCATTATATGAATATGGGAGTATGTATCCATTTTCTTGTTTGAATTTTATTCCTGCATGTTGTATTTTGTAGGATTTTTCTTTGTGTGATTGCATATGACTTAAGTCTGGATATATTAGTTTTCCACCAACTACTCCTACATCAATATTTGTTAGTTGTGTTTGCATGAGGTGATTTAGCCATCCATCTAGGAGTTCTATGTCATTATCCATAAATACTACATATTCACCATCAACTTCTTTTACTGCTTTGTTATATGCTTTTGCAAGTGTTTCATTGATTTTATTTTTTATTACTTTAAAGTTGTATTTAGTGCTTAGTTTATCTATTATTTCAGGTGAGTTGTCATTTGAATCATTTTCTATTATTGTCACATCATAGTTTGGATAGTCTGTTGATTCAAAAAGTGAGTTTAGCTGGTTTTCTATGTATTTTTCCCCATTATGATTAAGTATTATTATTGATACTTTTGGTGCTTTTTCATCAAATTTAGGATAATTTTGTGCAATTATATCTGTTGCTATTGCTATTTTAACTTCATGTTTATCCATTTGGCTAAAGTAGTACTTGGAAATGTAGCCCATATCTTTACCTTTGGTTATGTAGTGATATAGTGGGTTTATATCTCCTATTTCATCTTTGTATTTATACATGTAGTAGTTGTTATCAAAGTATCTTGATGGATTTTTATGTTCTTTATATCCTTGATAGACATAGTGTTGTGCTGGTGTTTTTAGGGAGTGTTTTACATCTTCATATTTTTCAAGGTAGTAGTCTTCATCAAATAGTGTACTTTTTTCAATTACTTCTGCTTGATGATCTAGTTCTTCTTTTGTTTTTTGTATTTCATCAAGTTGTTTTCTTGTTTGTATTGGTTGTTTGTTTTCACGTTTTCCACATGTTAGGTAGTGATAATATGGATTTGGTGTGGTTGTACTTATTTCAGGGTTTGTTTGTTGGTAGTATTGTGTGTTAAATATCTTATTTGGATTGTATTTCTGGTTTGCTCCTGTTAGTATGTAGTGTTTTATTAATTCATATGTAGGAGTGTTTGGATCTTGTTTTGTTTGTTTTATGTAGTATTCATCATCAAATGTATTAGAGTTATATATGGTTTCTATTGTTTCATTAAGTTGTTGTGGTGATATATCATATTTGGTTTGTGCATCATCTTGTTTTATTACATAGTGTATTAGTGGATTTACTTGTGTATCTTCTTTTAGGTATTTTTGTTTGTAATATTGTGTGTTAAAGTCATTTGATGGGTTTAGATCATGTTTATATCCAATGTATATGTAGTGCATTAGTGGATCTATTATTGTATTTTTAAGTTGTGGTATTTGTTTGTAGTAAAAATTAGAGTCAAATAGATTATTTTCACGTATTATTTTAATTGCATCATTTACATCATCTGGTGTTATTTGATTTGTAGTTTTACGATCTTTATTTAGGTCATATAGTACGTGAAATATTAAGGGGTTCATTTTACTTTCTGCTACATCATCATATTGCATGTAAAATTCTGTGTTAAAGTATTCTGATGGGTTAAGATTATGCATATATCCTACATCTATATAGTGATCAAGTAGGTTGCTGTTTTTTTCAAATGCATATGGATAATTTTGATTATAATATTCATCATCAAATAGATTATCTTCTTCAATTATTTGTTTTGCCTTATTTATATCTTCTTCTGTTAGTTCATTTTTTGTTTTTTTAATGGATGTTGTCTTGTTTTCATTATATAGTGTCTTTATGTTTTCATTAGTTTTTATGAGCTTTTTCATATTTTGTTGACTTTTTTCATTAAGGTATTTAATTTTACTGTTTATATCCATACTTCTTTGTGCTATATCTTTGTTTTTTGATACAATGAGCGTACCTTTTTCATATTTCATGATCTCTTTTTTATCTATTGTAAGATCTTCAATATCACGTGGTTTTTCAGATTTTTCTTCCTTAAATTCATATAAAGCATAATATATTAGTGGGTTTATCTGATAGTCTGAAAGTTCTTTATGCTCATTTATGTATTTATCATTATCAAATTGGGCTGATGGATTATATCCCTTTTTATATCCTAATGTTAAGTAATGTTCAAATAATTCATCCGTATCTAAGTTATCTTGATAGTGTTGTTTGTAGTAGTTTTCATCAAATAGTTTATTTTCAACTATTATCTTTTTTGCCTTTTTTAGTTTCTTTTTATCTAGTTTTCTAATCAGTTGTAATTGATCCATGAATATTAAACCCCTGAAATGCTGTTTATTTGTGTAAATCTATTGTTTTTGAAAATCCTTAATTTTAATTAGTAATTATATTTGTTGATTATTAAATATATAATAATTTTAAATGACAAAAATAATTAGCATAATAACATAATTGAATAAAAAAATTTTTGATAGGAGTATATTTTAGTTGACACAAACTGATGAAAATAATAATGACACATATAAAATATGTGATGAATGCTTACATAGAATATATCCAAATGCTCAAAGACGTGCAAATGCAACAATACCATTAATAGATGAAGATAAAGGTGAGGTATGTAGTCTTTGTAATAATATACTACTTCATAAAGATCTTATTTTTGATTTAGTAGAACGAAAACTTAACATGCTAAATATTACATTTGATACATGTCAAATTGCAAGTGTAATAGCAGATAAACAAATGCTAAAAACAGAACATCAAATACATAAACTAGCACCATACTATGGAAAAAACAATCTACGAAACCAACTTAAATATGAAATGTGTGAAATGATAGAAAAAAAATTACATAAAACTATAGATCATAAAAATCCAGAAATTGTCATCATGATAAAAGCACGAAGTAAACCCTATGATAATGCACCACATAAAGAAGTTAGTGGAGTTAACATATTTATCGATGTAAATCCACTCTTCATTGAAGGACGCTACAATAAATTAAAACGAGGAATACCACAAACTAAATGGCCATGTAGCAATTGTAAAGGACGAGGATGTGAAGAATGTAACTTCACAGGACAACAATACCCAGACACAGTTGAAGGTCTAATTTCACGTCAAATATTACCATTAACACAAGGTAGTGAAACTAAATTTCACGGTTCAGGACGTGAAGATATTGATGTATTAATGCTTGGTAAAGGACGACCGTTTGTAATTGAAGTAAAAAGACCATTTAACAGACAAATTGATCTTGATGAACTAGAACATCTTGTAAATGAAAATTCAGATGGAAAAATACAAATACACAATTTACACTTTACAGATAAAGAACGTAAAGGAACAATAAAAAACAGTTCAACTGAAAGCTATAAGGTATATGAGGCAATAGCAGAATTTGAAAATGGAGTTATAAGTGAAGATATCCAGAAAATACTAAAACTAAAACATATACATCAACGAACTCCACAACGTGTAGAACATAGACGAGCAGATCTAATTCGTGAACGTGAAATATATGATATACAAGTAGAACGTATGGGTAGTTGTAAACTTAAACTTATAATTAAATGTCAAGGTGGACTTTACATTAAAGAGTTAATATCAGGTGATGATGGACGAACAGAGCCAAGCATAAGTAGTATAACAGATAATAATGCAGTATGCTCACAACTTGATGTTATAGATGTACATATTCCAGAAGTTGAATAAGGAAATGTTATATTCATCTTTAGAATAACTATTCTTTACACACTTCATTTTTTTATTGATCTTCATATATTCTTATACACATACTTTTTTTATCACCATAGTAGAAAAAAATAATTCTTATCTTAACATAAAATAAAAATTAACGTTATACTTATAAACAATAAAGATAATAAATATTATACAATATTAAAACATAGACTAGTAAATTGATTAGAAAAATTTATTCTAGTTAATTACAAAGTTTCTTTTTATGAAATAATTTTTCAGCAATCGTGCTATATTCAATAAAAAGACTATTAAACATGAGGAAAAACTTAATAGAAAACTAACTAAAAGCTATGTTTAATTACAAAAAATAATACAAAATTTCTTTCTTATTTGATAAAAAAAAGACTACTCATAAAAAAAAAGATAAACTCTTTAATTTATACCATTATAGAGAAGATATGAGATAATTTTTTTTATTTTAAGCTATAAAACTTTAGAATTATTTAGTATTCTTAACTATTTTAGAAAAATAGAACATTTGATAAAAAAATTTTGTTTTATAATATAAAAAAAAATAATTAGCAAATAAAAATTAAAAAAAAACCTAAAAAACAAACCTAAAAAATCAGAAAAAAAGAAACTGTAAAAAAAAAATAAGAGTATAATTTTAGATGAAAACCCATGAAAAAACCTATAAAAACCTACAAAATGGGGAAAAAGATAAATTTAATCTTTAAAAATTTACAGTGCTAAGAAAATTTCTAATTAAAAATAAAAAAAACATTATAGTTGAGATGATAAGATGAGAAAATCAAAAGGATTAAGAAGCCGATCAAGATACAAACTTAAAAAAAGTATAAGACCAAGTCGTGCAAATCCAATATCAAGAAAAATACAAGTATTTGAAGATGGAAACAAAGTACACATAATAATTGATTCAAGTATCCAAAAAGGACAACCACACCCAAGATTCCACGGTAAAACCGGAAAAATCGTTGGACAAAAAGGAAAAGCATACCTTGTAGGTATCAAAGATGGAAACAAACCAAAAGAATTAATTATAAGACCAGAACATCTTAAATTACAAGAGTGATTATGATGATTGGAAAAAAAGTCATTGATACAGAACCAATAACAATATCTGAAGCACGTGAAATTCTAATGCAAAAAGTAGAAGAAAAAGTGGATGAAAACAACGAAATCGATGGCCACCAATTTACATATGAACAAAATCTTACAATTGACTACGTCAATAAATTCGCACTGCTAGATGCTGAAGATGCAAAAGAACTAAGAGGTAAACTCGAAGAATTCATCACTCCACGTCAAGCTGTGAAAGTTGTAGATATACTTCCTGAAGATCTTGATGATCTAAGACTTATATTTACAAAAGAAAGAGGAAACATTGAAACAGATGTACTAGAAAAAATCTTAGATCTTGTAGATCAATACAGATAAGATTAAAATTTTTACATCTTTCTTACTACTTCTTTTTTTTTATAAAAAACTACTTTTACCAATTTAACTTTAACTATTTACTTATTTTAAATACAATTACTTTTAATTTAAATAACATTAACATAATTAACTAATAATTTAACAAATCATATCTATTAAAATTCTCTTTTTAACTAGAAACTTTGAAGTTTTTTTAAACTTTTATCCACATAGCTTGTAATAATATGATATAATTATATTTAAAATATTTAAAAAAAACGTTATAATATAAAAAAAACTATAGACTAAAAAAGAGAGAATGAATAATATTATGCCAAATAATACAAAAGAAATACTAGAAAAATATAACATCCGCCTTGATAAAAACAAAAGCCAAAACTACCTAGTAGATAATAATAAACTTGAAAATATTCTCAAAAATGCTGATATACAACCTGATGAAACAATACTTGAAATAGGAGCAGGAATTGGAACACTCACAATACCAATGGCAAAAAAAGCAAAAAAAGTCATAGCAATAGAAAAAGATCCATTAATAGCAGATGTACTAAAACAACGTCTGATACGAGAAAAAATAGATAATGTAGAACTAATCAAAGGCGATGCACTAAAAATAGACTATCCACCATTTGATAAAGTAGTATCAAATCTACCATACCAGATATCATCACCAGTCACATTTAAATTACTTGAATATCCATTTAAAAAAGCAGTACTTATGTATCAACTAGAATTTGCAAAAAGAATGCAAGCAAAACCTGATACACATGAATATTCCAGGTTAACTGTAGGATTATACTTTAGATGTAATGCAGAAATTATTGATACACTCCCACCACAATCATTCATACCACAACCAAAAGTTAACAGTGCAGTAATTAAACTAACACCAAAAGAAAACATAGATCTACCACCATTATTTGATAATGTAATACGAGCACTATTCCAACATAGAAACAAAAAAGCACGTAAAGCTCTAATACAATCTGCACATGAACTAAAAACAGATAAAAAACAGCTAAAAAAACAGCTAAATATGATAGATGATCCACTACTAGATGAGAAAGTATTTAAACTTACACCTGAGGAAATACTTAAAATTACACAATTAATAGGAGAAATAATACAATGAAATATGACACAATAGAATATAATGAATGTAGTGAGGTATATCCACCAGCTGAAGATACATTCTTACTAATTGATAATCTTAAAATAAAGCCTGATAATAAAGTACTTGAAATTGGTACAGGAACTGGAATTGTAAGTATAAAAGCAGCACAAAATGGGGCAAAAGAGGTAGTATCTGTAGATATTAATTCACATGCAATAGAATGTGCAAAAGAAAATATGAAATTAAATAATATTACAAACATGAAAGTAATTGAAAGTAACTTATTTGAAAACATAGATGATAAATATGATGTAATACTATTTAACACACCATATTTGCCTGTTGAAGAAGATGAACATGATCCTGATGATGATTATGCAAAAGCATGGGATGGAGGAATAGATGGACGAAAGACAATAGATCTATTCTTAAAACAAGCAGGAGAATATCTTAAAGTTGGTGGTGTTATACAACTTGTACAATCATCACTCAGTAATAATGAAAAAACATTAGATTATCTTAATAATAATGGATATGAAGCAGAAATAGGTGCAATTGAACATCAATTCTTTGAAGATATTACATTAATAAATGCTTATAAAAAATAGTAGAAAAAAATGTTTTTAAAATTAGATTATTTTTTTTATTCTTTTGGTGGATAATTAAAGGTATATAAAAAAAAGGAAAGATGAAGATTATTACTTTCTAATTTTCCTTTTATTGTTAAACTTCTAATACTCTATTTTTTTTTAATTTCCTATCTATATTGATAGATTTGGGAATATTGATGTTATAATTAGGATTATTACGAGTATTGTAATTACTATTGTTATTGTCCATGCTATAACATTATACCATTTTTTATTTACATAATCTCCCATGATTCTTTTATCGTTAATTATCATAAGCATTAATACTAGTATTATTGGTAGTATTAGTCCATTTATTACTTGTGAAAATAGTAATATTGTTGATAGTGGTATGTTTGGTATTAGTATTACTATAGCACAGATGAATATTAATCCTGCATATAGTCCATGAAATACTGGTGCTTCTTTGAAACTTTTTGATATTCCTGTTTCAAATCCTAGACTTTCACATACATAGTATGCGGTTGATAGTGGTAGTATGATTGCACTAAAAAGTGATGCATTAAGAAATCCTATAGCAAATAGTATTCCTGCATATTTTCCTGCTACTGGTACTAGTGCATTTGCTATGTCTTGTACATTTGTTACTGGTACTCCAGTGTTAAATATTGTTGCAGCACATGCTAGTAGTATAAATAGTGCTACAATTCCTGTTATAATAGGTCCTAGTATTGATTCAGCTTGTGAGTATTTAAGTTCATCACGACTTACTCCTTTTTCTACTACTGATGATTGGAGATAAAATTGCATCCATGGTGCTATGGTTGTACCAATAAGTCCTACTACCATTACAATGTATGGTGTATTGTATTCAACGTGTGGTATTATTGATGCTTCTACTTGACTCCAGTCTGGATTTGCCATGATTCCTGCTATTATATAGGATATGTAAATTAATGATAATACTATGAATATTTTTTCTACATTTTTATAGTTTCCTTTTATTACAAGTAGCCATATGATTATTGCAACTAGTGGTACTGTTATTAGTGATGGTATTCCAAATATCTGGGATGATACTACAATTCCTGAAAATTCAGCAAGAGTAGTTCCAAAGTTTGCTATGAGTAAACATATCATGATGAACATTGTTAGTTTTACACCAACCTTTTCACGTATCAGGCTTGCTAGTCCTTTTCCCGATATTATTCCCATTCGTACTCCCATCTCCTGAGCTATGATGAGTGAAAAGATCATTGGTATAAATGTCCATATAAGATTATATCCATATTCAGCTCCTGCTAGGCTGTATGTAAATATTCCAGCTGAGTCATTATCAACTAGTGCTGTTATTAGTCCAGGTCCTAGTACTGTTAGAAACATTAGAACTGATGCAACTTTTGGATGAGTTGCAAATCTTGTTTTTATTCTATCTTTTATTGTCAATGTAATGCTAACCCCCCACTAATTTACCTGAACATTTTTGGTATGCGTTTTTTCCATGCTGTTGGTAGAATTATATCTATTGCATCATCTACTGTTACAATTCCTTTCATTTCATTATTATCATCAACTACTGGTATTGCAATAAGGTTGTATTTTGCAATTTGTCGTGCTACATCATCTTCTTGATCTTCTACATTTACTGATATTATATCTTTTATCATGAATTCTTCAACCTTAGTATCATCATCTTCAAGTAGTAGTTCTCGTATTGTTATAACACCTTCAAGTTTTAAGTCAGATGATACTACATACATATAGTATATGGTTTCAAGGTCATGTGCTGCTTTTCTTAGATATTTTATTACATCTGCTGTTGTCATATCCTTGGTTATTGATGCATATTCTGTTGTCATTATTCCTCCAGCACTGTTTTCATGATACTGGAGTAGTTCTCTTAGTTCATATGATTCTTCAGGATCCATGAGTTTAAGTATTTCTTCTTTCTTCTCAGGTGACAAGAATGCAAGAAGGTCTGCTGCATCATCAGGTGACATTTCATCAATAAGATCTGCTGCTTGTTTTTTCTCCATTTCTGTTAGTATAGTTCTTTGTTTTTCAGGTGAGATTTCTTCGAATGCATCTGCTGCAGCCTCTTCATCAAGTGAATTAAGTATACTTATTGAATCTGATAATCCTAGGTTATCTACTATTTCTGCTATATCTGCTGGGTGTAATCTGGTTAGTTTTTCTTTTGGTACACTTAGTTTTAAATTTGCAAAGTCAAGTGAATCTATGTCTTTCCATGAGATTATATTGTTTTCTGGGTGTAGTTTTTTTGATATTTTCTCAAGTCCCATACGTCTAAATAGTCCATTTATTCCTATATCTACACCTATTATGAAGTAGTTCCCGTTTTTATATGTGATTTCTACATCATTTACTCGTCTTATTTTACTTCCTTCCATGTCAACTACTTGATGATCTAGTATGTCACGTGAAAGTTTGATTATTGAATCTTGTTTTGGGTATTGTCTTATGTCTTCGAGCGTTTCAGATAGTAATATTTCTTCACTTGTTATCTGATCTATGTATTTTGAGGGTATGAAATAATATTCTCCATTTGATTTTATTTTTATTGCCTCAATTTTAGGATAAGTTCCGCTTGATGATATTAGTACATCTTTTACTTTTCCTAGATTCTCATTATGCTTATCATAAACTGCTTTATTTAGTAGTTCTGTAAGATACATTGGGATATCACCCCTTAATTTTTATATAAAAAAAAGTATTAATAGCCAAAAAATTTTAATCCACTATAATAAGTTTTTTGTGGAAAAAAAGTGGTGGTGTCTTATTTTATAAAAAAAAGATAATTTTATTCCTATTATGTTTTAATTTTTAGAGAATATTCATTTCATATTTATTTTTTTATATTGTGAGTTGTTCTTCTTTTAAAACATCCATTACTATTAATTCTCGTAATTCTTCTATTCCATCTATTGTTCTTATCTCTGAGTTAATTATGTCATTTAACTCATCTAGTGTATGAGCCCATAGTTTTATTAAAATATCATATTCTCCAGATACGGTGTATACATCTGTAACTTCCTTAAGTTTTGGTAGTTCTTTTTCAACATTTTCATGTTTTTCTGTTTCAGTTTGAATAATGATAATTGCTGATACATTAATTCCAACCTTTTCAGGATCTAGAATTGTTGTGTATTTTTCAATAACACCATTTTTTTCAAGTTTTTTTATTCTATTTGATATAGTTGAATCTGGAATGTTTGTTTTTTGTGATATTTTAGATATGGGCATTCTCGAATTTTCAACTAGAGCTGAGAGTATTTTTTCATCTGTTTCATCCATAATATCAATTTACATCCATTAATTTTCTATTTATAGTAATATATATGATACTATAATTTATTTAAATTAATGGGTAAATTCACCAAAAAATAAGAAAATATGGGGAAATTCACAACTTAAAATGGAAAAGTTGTTAAAAACACGAAAAAACTTCTTTTTTTTAAAATAATACCAAAAAAAAGTAAGTAATATGTAATAACTTATTAACTTATAAGTTTATCATTAAATAAATAATAATTGTTATAGTTAATAACTTAAAAAGTATAAATTAAAAGTTATAACTTATAATAAACTAACTTATAAATATAAAAAACACCACTAATCAGTAAATAAAGCATGAAATAACCATTTTATAAAATATTATATTATAAAAACTTATTAAATTATAACTTAAATGTTAAAACTTATAACTTAAAACTAAAAAGATATAATTATAAAAAAGAGATAATTATTAAAAAAAATCTAATAAAAAAAAAGAGAAAAAAATAAAATATTTACAATTTATTTTTCAAAGCATTAAGATATTGTTTTAGTATCTGATATGCATAACGTGGAAAATTCATATAATAATTTGATTTATGTTTTTTAATAAAAGCCAAATTTGTCTTAATATGATTCATCTCAGTATGAAAAGTAGTATGCTTATGACGTGACATTCCAACTTTATGCCATATTATAGAATTCATAACAGTTACAATTTTATATCCCTTATTTTTTAGTCTAACAGCTAAATCAACATCTTCACATCCAAAAAAGAAGTTTGTATCAAGAAATCCTACCTTTCGTATTGCACTTGTCTTAATAAGTACTCCTGCTCCTGATACCCAATCACATTCTACCATATTACCACTTATATCATATTGTGGCTCATCCATTATACTATGATGTCCAGGATAATGATCAAGATCTACAACACTTCCAATACACCATATTGTATCATGTGAATCTTCATAATCATAGTAATAGAATTTTGGACCTACTAATGCTATTTTATCATCATCTAATGCTACATCTACCATATTAGTAAGAAAATCAGGATCAACAATTGTATCATTATTTAACAATAACACATAGTCTGGATTATCATACTTTAGCGTATAATCAATTGCTATATTATTTCCACGTGCAAAACCATAATTTTCATCATTTTCAATTAAAAGAAGACATTTATTATCACCTGTGGTTGTATATTCAACATGATGATCTAGTTGTGACTCTTTAAGTTTTTCAAGCTTCATAGGCTTAGTTTCAGCATGATATTTAGTATACTTAGTTTCTACCTTAATTTTTCCATTAGCATAGTCTTCTATTTTTTGTATGGATTCATCTTCTGATGCATTATCTACTACTATTACATTGTAATTTGGATAGTTTATCTGATATAATGATTCTAAAGCTTCAAGCGTATCATCATATCCATTCCAGTTAAGTAGTATTATTGATACTAGTGGTTTACTTGACATTTACTTCCTCTTTTTTATTTTTATCTTCTTGTTTTTTTAAAATACGTTGAATGTGATTTTCAAGTCTTTCACCTGCTTGATTAAGTGTCCAGAAAGAATTAATATATGCAATTCCATTAGCAGAACAACGATTCCATAATTCTGTGTCTTCTGTAAGTGTTATTATTGCATCTGCAAAGTTTTGCTCATCACGTTGAGTTAAAAGACCTGTTTTATTATGTCGTACGGTTTCACGTACTCCTCCTTCTTTTACACCTACTACTGGTGTTCCACATGCCATAGCTTCAAGTGGAACATATCCAAATGGTTCAAGATATGGTGCATATACTACAACTTTTGCCATATTATATAATCTGATTAAATCTTCATCTGATACCATTGTTAGTATGTCAAGTTTTACATCTTTTCTATCAGCTAAGTTTTTAAGATATGATACCCATCCTTCATCACTACTATTTCCAACTATTACAAGTTCTGGTCGTTTTTCTTTTGGTATGTGTGCTATTGATTTTATTAGAAAATCATATCCTTTTGGTGGAATACATGTTCCAACTGATAATACAAAGTTTTCACGTTTAAGATTCATTGGCTTAAACTTATTTGTATCTACTCCAATGTATGATACATATGCATTTTTTGCATATTGTCTTAGTATATTTTCATGACTAAAGTATGAATTTGCAAGAAGGTTTGTTGCATATTGTGCAAACTCATAGTCTTGTTGATATGCATGTGTTTCAACATATTCAACATAATATTGAGCAAATGGCTTAATGAGTGGATTGTTAAATATTCCAGTTTTAGGTTTTTGATCATTTACACGGTTTAGTATTTCATCACGTCTTACAGGTTGCTGACAGTAGTAAATAGTTGGTTTAGTTAAATATTTTAAGATGATTGGTGTCATTGTATATTGATCTTGTTCACAGTATACAATATCATAATCTCCCTGGTTTATATCTTCTGCTATCTTTTTTTCTGCCTTAAAAACATTTTTTACTGATACTTTCTTAAATATTGCTGGTACATAACTAAATATTGAATATATTTTTTCACGAAAAAAACTTGGTTTTACCTCATATTCTATCATATTTGTTGCAATATCTTTTAGTGGTAGATAATCTTCATTCGCTGTTGAAGGTATGAATACATCAACAATATGTCCTTTTTTTGTTAAATAATCAATATATGTGTATAATGATCTTTTAGCTCCTCCTGATGGAAGATTATGAAAAACTGCTATTTTTAATTGTTTAGTCAAAAGCCAATCACTCTCCTTTATTTATTTTTTAACTTTTTTGTCTCCTTTTATTAGATAGTAGATGTTTTTATTGAATTTTAAAAAAATTCTTTTTTTTTACTTGAATATAATAATTTTTATGTTTTTCTTAGTATTTTTTCATTTTTATATTATGGTTTTATTATTTAGTAGTGCATCTTTTAATCCTAACTTTAAAGTCTTTGCATAATCTTTATCATCTTCATTTTTTGCTGTAGTTGATGTTTTAAGTACAAAAAGAATCATATATACCAGGAATTTATAGTATTTTATGGAATTTGTATATTTTCTCATATACCATATGCGATTTCTTGTATGATAATATATTCGTTTATATGATTTAATTGATGCACCTTCTTTATGATAAATACTTGTATCTGTTGTTATAACAAGTTTATATCCATGATTTCTAGCATTTGTAGACCAATCTACATCCTCCCAGTACATGAAGTAATCCTCAGGTAGACTACCTATTTGTTTTAGTACTTCTATTGGCATAAATATACATGATCCTGTTATAAAATCAAATTCATCTTTATCTTCCATACATGCTATTGCTTCTGCATGTTTTATGTCAATAAATCCTCCACCAATAGTTTGAAGTTTATCTGGGTTATCATAGTAGTAGTGTGGAACTCCAATAAATCCTATTTTTTCATCTGTATGTAGTTTATCTAAGAGTGCATCTATGAGATTTGGTTTTATGATTGTATCATTATTTAAAAGAAGTACATAATCTGTAACTTCAGGATTATCTATCAGGTAATTTAATGCAACATTATTTCCACCAGCAAAACCAGCATTTTCATGATTTAATATGAAGATAAGATTTACATCATCTGGTTTTTGATACATGTTAAGATCATCAGATGTTATAATATCAGAATTATAACTACTTTCATTTAAGTATTTTTCAATATATTTAAGTGAAGATTCTCTAGAATCATTATCAACCAGATAAATAACATAATCCTGATAGTCTAGTTTTCTAAGAGATTTAAGACATTCAACAGTATCTTTCTCTCCATTCCAGTTAAGTAGTATTATTGAAACTATTTGTTTTTCATGTTGCATTTTTAAATTCATACCCTTTATTTTTTTTGTTAAAAAAATTTTTCTAATTAAATTATATGGTTTAATATTTGTTAGAAGTTTTTTATAATAATACATAAAAAGAGATTAGTTTAAATTATAAGTTTAATTTAATGGATTGAAAAAAAGTTTATTTTATTAAAAAAAAATAAGAAAAAGATTAAGTGGTTTTATTTTTCATCTGATATTTGTGGTTTATCATCTTTTAATTGTGTTTTTATTGATGTTTTAGTAGTTTTTGTAGAATTATCTGTGGTATTATCATTATCTGTGTTTATATCTACTGTTTTCATATCTTCTTCATTGAAGTTTATTGAGTTTATAATTTCTGTTTTTATATTTTGAAATGTTTCTGATGTTACTATTTCTTTTATTGCATATCCTACTGTTACTCCACTTATGAAGATTTCTGCTGCTTTTATTGTGTCATGTATTTTTTTAGGTTTAAACATTGTATTTCACCCCTTTTTTTTAAGTTTGTACTTATTTGATTTAGTTTTTATAATATTCTATTTTTCTATAAGAAGTTTTTTTTATAATTATTATTTTTTAGAACATTTATATAATTAGTTATAATTTGGATATTTTAAAAGAATATTTTTTTTAGTTAAAAAGATTTAGAAAATAGTAAATTATTAAGATTACTAAATTAGAAATAATTTATTTAGATAATATAAAAAAAAAATTTATTAGGAGCTTTTGAAATTGGAAACTTTTAACTGTATTTTTCCAGGATTATATAATTATATTCTTGCAAAGGATGTTGGAATGATACCATATGCACTATCAGATGTTTATGATACATCTATTACAACTTATGATAATGATTCATATACTTATCTTAAAAGTGTACTTGATGGAAAAGTTAAACTTAATTTTCTTAAAAAAAATAATGAAGATGAACAAGCTGATGTGTTAGATTATATTAAAAGTAATGCAAAAGATATTGATATTATACAATTTTATCATCTAAGATATAATTTACTTCCATCATACATACGATGTTATCGTAAATATAATAAAGATGGAAAGATTTATCTTAAACTTGATGCTAATAATCATATAATTGATTTTCTTGTTAAAAGACGTGGAATAAAAGCAGCACTAAGACGTTATCTTACAAAGAAAATGTTTAAAGAAATAGATTTAATTAGTATTGAAACCAAAAGAAACTATCACGTATTAGAAAGTAGTGGACTTATTGATCCTGAAAAACTAATCTATTTACCAGATGGCATAAAAAAGACAGATATCAACTTTAAAAACCGTGAAAATATCATACTTTATGTAGGTAAAATAGAACGTAAAAACAAATCAGTGGACATGCTACTAAAAGCAGCTTCAGATGCAGATATGCGAGACTGGAAAATCATGCTAATAGGAGAAATAGAAGATGACATGAAAATATTCATAAAAGAATACTTCAAAGAAAATCCAAACATGATAGATAAAGTAATACTAAAAGGATACATAACAGATAAAGAAGAACTATCACAATACTATGCAAAAGCCAAGATATACTGCTGTTGTTCAAAAATCGAAAGCTTTGGAATAGCACTACTAGAAGCTGCATATCATGGAAACTATATTATATCAACAGATGTAGGAGCATCCTATGATATCATACATCTAACTAAGTATGGAATGATAATCAACCACAACACACAAAATCTAAAAAACACTCTAGAACATGTGATAAAAAACTGGAATCATATACAACAAGATCCACGAAAAATATCAAACACAATCTATAAACACTACGGATGGCCAAACTTAGCTAAAAAATTAGAAGAAAAACTAAAATAAAAAAAAAAGTTTCAGATTTTATATTAATTTAAAATGTATAAGTAAAAAAAAAGAAGTTTTATAAAAAATGGATTAAAAAAAAATAGTTTAATGTTTCTTTTTATCAAAAAATAATAAGAAAAAAAGAGAAGTTATGTTTTTCTCCTATTTTTTATTTTCCATTTTCCTTTATTTTCTGAATTTAATAATACTTGTTGAGAAGTACTTTTTATTATCAACAAATCCATGAACAATATTTTCATCATCCATTGTACAGTTTTGTACAGATACAATATCTTTTTGACGTGGATCTTGATTTATACAATCTTCAAGCACATCTAAATGTCTTGATGTTTTCATTGCAACTACTGTATCAACATATGGTAGTATTTTTGTTAATTTTTCAGATACTTGTGGTACAACTACCATAATATCATCTTGTTCTGTTAATTGTACTCCTGCTCTTGCTGCACATGCAGTAAATGATGTAATTCCAGGTACAAGTTCTACTTCTACTCCCTTATTTTGTAATCGTGATGAGATGTATGAAAATGTACTAAATACTGTTGGATCACCTAGTGTTACAAATACTGCACTTTTTCCTTGTTCTAATTTTTCATATAATACATCTGTTGCTTCATCCCATGAACGTTGAAGTTCTTCTTTATCTTCTGTCATTGGAAATAGTGGTTGATATATTTCACATGGAATATCTCGTTTATCAACATAATCTTGTACTATATTTAGTGCTACACTTGGCTTTCCACTTTTTGATTGTGGTGCAAATATAATATCTGTTTCATCAATTAGTCTTGCTGCTTTTACTGTTAAAAGTTCAGGATCTCCTGGTCCTACACCGATCCCATATAATTTTCCTATTGGCATTGTAATCTTTTTCCTAATCATTTAAAGTTTTTGTGTTTTTATTAAAAAAATTTTTAGTTCTTATTTTTTTTTATAAGTGTGAAAAAAGTATTCAAGTTAATATTTTTTAAATAAATTAAAGTAAATATTAACATCTTATGTATTTTCAAATCTATTCTATACATATATACTTTAAAATATATTAATTAATAACACAACAAAGTAAAGAAAACTAGTATTTAATTAATCATAACTTTAAAAAAAAATTAAAAATACTATAAAAAACAGATATATAATACATGAATACAATATTTTGTCCAGACTGTGGAATGCTAAAAAATAAATGTGTATGTTCAGATAAACAACAAACACAATTTTCTAAAATAACAAGACCAACAGATGATGAAAAAAAACAATTACAACAAGCACATCCTGATATTGACCCTGAAATAATAGAAAACTTCCCATTTAAAACAGCACGTGAAAACCAACTAGAACTAATACAGGAAATACTTGATGCATTTGATTCAGGAAAAAAATACATAATACTAGAAGCTGGAACAGGAACAGGTAAAAGTGCAATTGCTGCAACAATCGGACAAATTCTACAACCAGCATACATACTAACAATGACCAAACAATTACAACGTCAATATGCTGATGAGTTCGGATATGCACAGGTAAAAGGACGTAATAATTTCAACTGTCTTGATAGTGGAATGCTTAATAGTTGTGAACAAGGAACATGTCAAACAATACGAAAAACAGATGACTTTACATGTCCCCATGGAATAACAATAGAAAAAGCTGATAAAAAAGATATGACAAAAAATGATGAAGACTACTACACTACTCCCTTCACATTTAAATCATCAGAACACTGCCCATACTGGAATCAGAAATCCGCAGCAATAGAAGATCCAATAACACTACTAAATTATGATTATGCTTATCTTGAATTTAACTATGTACAACATTTCCAGAAAAGAAATGTAATGATACTAGATGAAGCACATAATATAGAAAATAAGATCATGCAAAAACTAGAACTTAACATCTATGAACAACAACTAAAAAAGGACATAAAAAAATCAATACCAAATGCATTTAAGAAATTCAATGAAGCATCAGAATGGTTAATATTCCTTGAAACAATACTAGATGCATACAATCAGCTTAAAACAGTACTTTACACAAAACAAAAAGCAGATCGTATTGAATCAACCAAAAGACGTTTAGCTGAGATAATTGAAAACATACGAAATAGTCCTGATGATTGGATAGTATCAGTAGATGAAGATCATGTCTCATTTAAACCACTTAAGGTTGATAAGTATGCTGAGAAAATGCTCTTCCAATATGCTGATAAAGTACTTTTCATGAGTGCAACAATACTAGATAAAGACCTGTTTTGTAAATGGCTTGGTCTTGATAGTGATGATGTATACTACATAAATTATCCAAGTCCATTTAAAAAAGAACAAAGACCAATACATATGAAACTAGTAGGACCAATGTCAAAACGAGCATTATGGCATACAGCACCAAGAACAATACCAGTCTTACGTGAAATAATGCAAAAACACGAGCATGATAAAGGATTAATACATACAAGCAGTTATAAATGCCAAAAATACATAACAAAACACATTCTAGATGAACGAATACTTTCACATACTCCTAAAAATCGTGATAAAACACTAAATGACTTTGAAAAATCAGAAAAACCACATATACTAGTAAGTCCTTCAATGTCAGAAGGAGTAGATTTACCATATGAAAAATGTCAATTTCAGATTATCTATAAAATACCATACCCATATCTTGGTGATAAACAGATAAATGAAAGACGAAAAATAGACCCACAATGGTATGCTTATAAGACAATAATGACACTAATGCAAGCATATGGACGTGGAATGCGTGCAGAAAATGATAACTGTGATACATATATTTTAGATAAAAACATACAAAGCTTGCTTAATAATCGTATGTATAAAAGACTTATACCAGACTTCTTTAAAGAAGCAATAATAAATGAATAAAAAAAAAAGACTAAAGTTTACCTTCCACTCCCTTTTTTACTTTATTTTATAAAAAAAAATTTTGGATGAGTTTATAATAATGAAATATGTAACAATAAATGGAAAAAAAGTATTAGAAGACATAAAACGTGAAGCATCAGATGATCAGAAATTCATCAACTATGATCATATACTTAATGCATTTAAACTAACAGATGATGAAGTATTTGAATGTCTAGAACAACTAGAATCACAGGATTTCATAGAATTAAATAAAACACTAAAAATACTTTCATACAAAGATATTGATGCACCATATAAAATAGTAGATAAAGAATACCTAAATACTCATATAACAAATCTTAAAAGACTAAAAGATGAATACTGCCCATTTATAGATGAGCAAATAATAGAAAACTATCCATATACCATAACACAACACAACTACCTAAAAGACATACAAAAAACATATAATCATCTGAAAAATTCTGATAAAAAATACATACTAATAGAATCAGAAGACACACTAGCCTCACAGATAATAACAAGTAGCATAGCAGAGCTAATAAATGATACATACATCATAACACATGATAAACAAAAAAATGAAAACTACAAACAAATAGCAAGATTTACTGAGTATAAAAATCGTGAAAACTTCAATTGTATGGAAGCAGGAATACTTGATATTCAAAATAATGGTCAATTAAAACGATGTAGTGAAGGTAGATGTCTTGAAAAACCAGATCTACTAGCTGATGAGGAATTTCACTGTAAATTTGATGTGACAGACAAACAACTACAAGAAAATCCTGACATTGTATGTTGTCCATATATTAACCATAAACAAAAAATACAAAATACAAACATTACACTCATAAACTATACTGATGCATTAAATGAATTAAACAATAGTACTCTACCTAAACGTAAACTAATAATACTTGATGATGTTCACAAGGCAGAAAAATATCTGATGAATCATATAGTATTTAAAATATCAAAAAATGACCTAAAAGAAGATCTAGCATATCATATGGATAACACCAAGCTAAGCATACCTGAAGCAATAGATAAGGTTGATGAAATACTAACTCTTTATAATAAAGCATACCATGCAGATCGTAAATATGAAATTAAACTTAAACTAATGAATCTAACAAAAACACTAAAAAAAGATCAGGATAACTGGGTTTGCATAGTAGATGATGAATATCTAACATTTAAGCCAATAAACATACAAAAATACACCCAAAAATACCTAACAGATTATGCTGATAAGATAATACTAACATCAAACAACATTCAAAATCGTGAACTACTATTAAAATGGCTAAATATAGATAAAAATGATGTAGCCTTCATCAAAGTAAATAAGAAAAACACACAACACACACGACCAATCATAATGAACCTAATAGGTGCAATGTCTAAGAAAAAACGAAACAAAACCAAGCCTAAAACAAAACCTGTAATACATGATATACTCAGACAATACCCAGAAAATAAGGGAATAATTTACACATCAGACATAGAACTTCAAAAATACATACAAGATGAAATCCAGGATCCACGATTAATATTTAACACAGATGATGAAAATATGATAAAAACATTTAATGAATCATCAGATCCACTCATAATTGTAACATCAGACTTTAATTATAGTGATATAAACTATGATAACGTATCATTCCAGGTAGTATATAAAATACCATATCCACCACTAAAAGATGAACAAATCAAACAAAGAAAAAATCAAGAAGAAGAATGGTACATATACCAGGCAATAAACAATCTATGCGAGATATACATGAAAGCATATGAAAACACAGATGATATAACAACAACATACATACTTGATAGTGGTATTAAAACAATACTAGATAATAAAAACTACATACAACTAATACCAGAATTCATTAAAGATAAAATAGAAAAATAAAAAACAACATCTAAAATATAAAATAAGTAATAATAGATCAAAAATAAGGGAGATATAGATAATTATGGGAAAACACAGAGAACTTTACTCAGAAAATGCACGAAAAGATCCACTAAGATTTATGATAAACTGGAAATATTTCGAAGAAATTAAAGATAAAATATACATATTTCAACTAGAACATCCTGATGTAATGGTACCGTATGCATTCTGGGGATTCCATTCACCATATAGTGATGATTCATTTAACAAGCAAATGAAAAAACTTATGAACACATCCGCACCACACATGAAAACTCATGAAGCATACAGAAATTCAGATAAATTTAAACTACCACTTGATTATACAATAGAATTTACAGAAAAATATCCAGAATTTAAAAAACTAATAATCTGGCTTGATGAATTATAAAAAAAATATAAAATTTAATATTTTAATTTGATAGCATTTTTTATAACAAAAACATTAATGAAAAATAATATAATTTGCAAATCACTTTAAAAAATAGAATAAAATATAAATAATATAAATTATCAATTCCTAATTATATAATAAATAATTAAGTGGATGGAAGTTTCTAATAAATTAGTTTATTTTATCATTCTATAAATAGCGAGTATGAATGATAAAATACTTATGGCACTAACCACAAGATTTTCAAAATCCATACTTTCACCTCCCTTTTTACAGTATTTTTGTAAATTTTCATATTATTTCTTTTAAATTAATTTTTAAAAGAATATAATTTTTTCTATGAAAAAAAAATACTATAATCTTTTTTAAATTTAATTTTTCTATTTAAACCTCCTAAAGTTAATTTTTTTTAGGAACTATAAAAATTATTTATAGCTTATTCATTTTTTTAAATTAAATTTATTTTTTCTAGAAACTTCCATCCATATCTCATTATTTATTGTCTAAACAAAAGGACTATACTTTATTTAGAATGATATTTCAGAATAAAGATTTAAAAAAAAATTAAATTTTTCCCGATTAAAAAGAGAGTTTAAGTCAAACCCTTTGTTATAATTATGTATTTATCTGATACTATTTAAAAGTTATAATTTTCTTTAAAATAAAAAATAGAGACTGTAAATTAGCCAACAGATAATCTTTTTTTTAGATTTATTATTGTAATTATAAAATTAATCCAAAAAAAAAATATAAGATCATTTTTCTTTTATATAATCATCTTTAAAAAAAAGGTAAAGTGGGGAGGGGAGGGTAAGGTGTGGATTTATGGTAGTATTTCATCGATTACTTTTACTACTTGGTCAATTTCTTCTTTTGTTATTATAAGTGGTGGTACTAGTCGTATTACATTTCCGTTTGCAACGTTTATTAGTACTCCTTTTTCTTGTGCTTTTGCAACTAGATCTCCACATGCATAGTCTAGTTCTACTCCTATCATTAGTCCATGTCCTCGCACATCTTTGATGCATGAATGTTTATCTTTAAGTAGTTCTAAAGCGTCACGGAAGTATTGTCCATTGTTATATGATTTTTCAACAAGGTCTAGATCATCAAATATGTCAAGTACACATGATGCTACACTACATGCTAGTGCTGTTCCACCAAAGGTTGATGCATGATCTCCTGGTTTAAATGCACTTGCAACAGTTTCTGATGCTAGCATTGCTCCCATTGGTATTCCACCTGCTATTGCTTTTGCACAGGTTGTTATATCAGGTATTACATTTGTTATTTCTGATGCAAAGAATTTACCAGTACGTCCAAATCCTGTTTGTACTTCATCAAATATGAGAAGTATTCCTTTTTCATCACATAATTTACGTAGTTGTGGTAGGTAGTCTTCATCTGGTACACGTACACCACTTTCACCTTGAATTGGTTCTACTAGTACTGCTGCTGTGTCATCTGTTATTGCATCTTCTACTGCTTTTATATCATTATAATCCACATGTTTAAATCCTGCTGGTAGTGGTTCAAATCCTTTCTGATATTTTGGTTGTCCTGTTGCTGTAATTGTTACAAGAGTTCTTCCGTGGAATGAATTATTCATTGATATAATTTCACCTTTACCTGTGTATTTTCGTGCAAGTTTTATTGCAGCTTCATTAGCTTCAGCCCCACTATTTGCAAAAAATACTCTATCATGTGGTGATCTTTCAACAAGTTTTTTAGCATAACTTGCTTGTTCTTGGGTGTAGTATAAGTTTGATACATGTATTAATTTTTTTGATTGTTCAGCAAGTACAATTGCTACTTTATCATTGGTATGTCCAATATTATTTACAGCAATTCCTGCTACACAGTCAATATATTCATTTCCATCCATATCATACACAATACATCCATGTGCATGATCTATTACTAAATCATAACGTCCATATGTATTCATCACATACTTATTTGTCATGTCTTCTATTTGTTGTGAATCCAAAAGAAATACCTCCGTTTTTTTTATTAAATATAATTTTTTTTTAATTTGTCATCTTTTAGTTTTTGAGATTATTTATAAATATATAAAAATAAATAATTTCTTTTTTTCATTTATATTAAAAAAATGTTTATTTAAATTCATTCTTTATACTTATAAGTTATATCTTCAATTACCTATAAAATTTATTAGAAAATTAGACTTTAAAGAAATCCTTTCCTATTTTTATAAAAATTTAAACTATTAATTTTAATTTATGTTCTATTAATAAAAAAAAGTAAGTTCAGATACTAGTTTTTTTATTCTAAAAGAAAATTAATTATACAAAAAATAGCTAATTATAAATAAAAATATAAATAAACCTATAAATAATTAAGAATCTGGTTATTTAATTAAATAATAACTCTCTTTTTTCTACTATTTTACAGAAAAAAAAATATTTTTCAAATTAATATTCTTAATTAAGATTAATATGGTAGAACAACTTGAAATAAAAAATGAACTGTAAAATTATATAAAAGTTAAAAAAAAGTTTTTTATAAAATTAAGAAAAAGTTTTTTGATTTATTATTAAGTTTTATAAGCTTCATAACTATTTGAAGTGATGATTAAAATTTAAAGTAGAAAAAAGGGAGGTGATTCCTGATGAATTTAAATGCAATCTATTATATTTTAATAGGTTTAGCTTTAATCATAAAAGGACTCATATTGATTAACTAACCTAAATTTGAATTCACAGTTGTTCTACCCTTTTTTCTAATATGTTCTTAAATTTAATATATTTATAATAATATGTGTGACATTTCATTGTATTTATATATTTCTTTATTTAATTATCTGGCTTTGTCAAAAACTTTGTGGGTTTTAATAAACTTTATTATGAGAGTTCCAATATTCTAATTTTAGGCTAAATCTCGTTAAAACTCCTTTTATTGTTTTCATTATTTTTTTAATTTCTTTTGGAAAGATTTTTTGGAACGTATTTTCTATTTTATTATTTGTAGATTCTATATTTTTATCATCAAAAGCGTAAGTTAAGTTTTTAAAATAAGGATAGATAAATTTCCATATAATCTTTGAAATACTATTTTTAACACTTTTAACATAAATTTAAAGCTTATCTAGTTTTTGTTTAGCTATATTACTATTATTACAATCTAATATTTTAAAAATATCTTCTTTTATTTTTATAATTTCTTTCTTTTCTTTTTTTGATACTTTTTCTTGAGTCAAATAATTGTGTATGTCTTTATTTAGTTTTTGTTTTGTGTGAAATTTGCAAAATTGGTGTTTAAAGCGTAATTGGTTTATTGGTATTCTATATTCAATTTTTAAATCTGTTGTTATTGATATTCTTTTCTGATTTTGTGTTGATTTTGATAAAAATTCTTTAACGTTCTTTTCTGACTCGTTAGGGTATATGTCAATAGCTACAATTGTATTCATTTTTTGGTCGTATAATGCAAAAAGATACTGTCATTTACCATCAATTTTAACCCAAAGAGTATAAAATAAATAATAACCTGAATAAGTCCATGATTCAGCCTTATTTTCATATTCATAAGCTAAAATAAAGTCTTCTATTCTTTGATGTGAAATCTCTACATTAAAGCTTTTTTTTAAATAATCTTGGATTTTATAAACACTAGATCCATAAATAGAGTATAATATTAATATTTCACCAATTAATGGAATTTTAATATTACAATTTGGTAAAACAATTTCGGATAAATCTGTATTAAATGTCTTGTTACAGTTTTACATTTATATCTTAAAATTATAATTTTTACATTACCTTTATCTAAAAAAAATAATTATCTTGTTGTATATCCATGTTTAGTTATGTTTTTACTTTTACAATGTGGACAAATTGGTTTAATATTCTCTAAATAAAAATATTCTGAATTAGAATTATTATTTTCTTTATTTTTTGAATTATTACAATTATTTTTTTAACTTTAGAATTTATTTGGATATTTTTTGAAATATTTTGAATAAAATCAAAAATTTTATATGGTATTACATCTAATATATAACTGAGGAGTTTTGGATTTTCGTTATTCATATTAAAATTTAATCTCCTCAAATTATATTAATTTTACTATCTTATTTTTTTAATTTAAAGCTATTTTTACAAAAAATTATTTTTAAATATCAAAAAATATATTTTTAAAACCACAAAGTTTTTGACAGAGCCTTATTTTATGACTCTAAAAGAAACCTTTGTAGTTTCTATTCAACAAAAGTTCATTTATTTTATCCTATATTTTCTTATATCTATTCTATCTAGAATTCTTTTTTCTGACATTATTCTATTTTTTTTAACATGTTTTGGAACTATTTTTTTCAAATAAATTTTCTATTTTATTTGCTGATTTCTTATTTTTCGTTTTCAATAGTATGTCAAATTTCTAAGGCTAAATCTATAAATAATTTTTCAATTTATGATAATTCATCAGCACTAAATTTTACAATCTTATTTCTTTAAAAATTCACATAATTTTTTGATAGATCCAAAAAAAATAGCTAATTATAAATAAAAATATAAATAAACTTATTTAGTAATTAGGAATGAAGTTATTTTAGTCAAAAAAAATAAACTCCTTTTTTCTACTATTTCACAGAAAAAATATTTTTTTCAAAACATATTCTTAATTAAATTTTTATTTTATAAATGGTAGAGTGACTTGAAATAAAATGGACTGTGAAATTAAATAAGTTAAAAAAAAATTAAAAAAGAAGTTTTAAATTATTCTAAAATCTTAAAGTCTCTAACTATTGAGATGTTAATTTAAGATTTTAAGTAGAAAAAAGGAGGTGATTCCTTATGAATCTACAAGCATTCTATTATATACTAATAGGACTAGCTTTAATCATAAAAGGGATCGCATTGATTAAATAGCTAGTTTGAAATCCTAAGTCACTCTACCTTTTTAATTTTACTGTTATTTTATAGTTAATATTCTAATATTTCATTGTATTTATATATTTTCTTTATTTATCATCCCTCACTTTTTTTTACTGATTATTATTAATTTTCTCATTTTTTGAAAAAATACTATTTATTTGAATAAAAGTATATAAATTATAAAAATATGATTTAATAAATAATACAATTAACTAAGCAAAAAAATTAAAAAATATATTAAATACTTAGGTGAAATCAATGAAAAAAGCAGTTATTAAAACAGATAAAGGTGATATTACATTAGAATTATATCCTAATGAAGCACCAGGAACAGTAGCAAACTTTGAAAAACTAGCAAATGAAGGATTTTATAATGGACTTACATTCCACAGAGTAATACCAGACTTTGTTATCCAAGGTGGATGTCCAAATGGAAATGGAACAGGAGGACCAGGTTACACAATTAAATGTGAAACAGAAGGAAATCCACATAAACATGGTACAGGAGCACTTTCAATGGCTCATGCTGGAAAAGATACAGGTGGAAGTCAATTCTTCATAACACACTCACCACAACCTCACCTTGATGGTGTACACACAGTATTTGGACAAGTAATCGATGGTATGGATGTTGTAAATGCAATCAGACCAGGCGATGTTATGAATGAAGTAATCATAATAGATGAATAAATAAAAAAAAAGTATTACAAAAATATTAGTTTTATATTAATAAAATTAATATACTATAAATTACAGAAAATAAAATAGAATTTAGAAAAATAATTATATTCATTTCTTTATTTTCTAACTTAACCTCCCCTAAAAATACATTTTAAATAACAATACACTATTTTTTAAGTTGACTTAAAAGTCCTGATTTTCTAGCATAATTAAAAAGATATAATTGAACATACCCTGAATATATACCATATTTATCCTGAGCATATGATGTAATCTTCTTATTTGATATTTTCTGTGAATTAAAATACAAATAACTCATTATACGATTTATCCATACATCTGTCGGAAATGATTCATATTTACCATAACCATATAAAAGTATACAATCAGCAACCTTAGGACCTACTCCTGATAATTTATTTAATTCATTAAATGCATCCGTGTAGTTCATATTAAATATTTCATTATGAAAATCTGGTTTTTTTAGTATCATACTGGTAGTTTCAAGCATTTGACTACTACGATATCCACTTCCATATGTTTTAAGATTTTCTTCTGGTATTTTGATAAATGTTTTTTCATCTGGAAATGCAGGATATTTTACATCATTAACTAAGTATGTAGGTCCATGATTTTTTCGTATTTCATGTATTGTTTTTGTCCATCTTTTAATTGAGTTGTTAGCTGATAAAATTGATGAAATTATTGATTCAAAAACATTATGTGCTTTAAATAAACGAAGTCCTCTGTTGAATTTAAATGTATCTGATAGCATGTCATCTTCTTTTAGGAATTTTCTAAATTCATCCATCGGATAGTTTAAATCAAAAATATAAAACAACTTATCATGTAGTAAATCTTCATTTATACTCTTATTTGAAAAATATTTCACATACAATGGATCATTTAGTTTATCTTGTCTTAGTGCTATAACAACAGGTTCATCATCGACTGTGATATTTTCATAGTACGTTTTATTATGATTTATCCATGGCATTTGACTTGTTTGTCCTGTATTTATTGTTAAATCAAGATTAAAATCTCCAACATATTCATCATTTTCTATAGTTATTTCACCATTTATCATTTAAGTTTACCTCCCATTAAAAGAAAAAATAGTATTATCCTTTTTTTATAGTCTAATTAAAAGTTTCTTATATAAATAAAAAAAATAGGAAAAAAAGGGGTGTGTGTTGTGTTTATAGGTTATCTGGGTAATGTAATTGTTTTTTATTAATCCATTTTACTTTATCATTTGGTGTTATTACAACCACATCAATTGGTCCACCTACTGCTGCTATTTGATGATCATCACCTATTATGCTATCTGTGTATTTTTGTATTGTAGCTGTTGTTTTTATTAGAAATACTGCTAGTTCTATTGCATCTTGTAGTGGTAGTGTACTCCATGGTATTTTATATTCAAGAAGTCCTAGTTGTTGTTGTATTTCTTGTTGTGTTGATCCTTGGAATTTTTGTTGGAAGAATGGATTTACAAATATTCGACCATCATATCCAAGTATTAGACGTGCTACTACATCTCCTTGTCCTACCCATGTTCCTCCATAATCATTAGGTTGTCTTTTTTGTTGTATTGTTCCTGGTATTGTAAGTTCAAAGATTTCTGTCTCATTATTCTCATTATATCCTGCTATTAGTATATCTACAGGTTGTAGTTGACATATTCCTTCTTTAATATTTCCCTGTGGATCACGTGCTTTGAACTTTATTAAATCATTTTGTCGTTGGATTGATATTAATTCATTTCCCATCATTGCAACTTGTGCTTTTATGTTTTCTTCTGTTGCATTTTGTTGTAATTCTAGTGGATATCGTTGTAAGATGTAGTTGTATAGTTCATTTGCTATTGTTTCAATACTTGTATTATCTTTAACAGTTTTTGCATAATCTGTAATGTAGTCTGCTACATTTTCAAGTTTTCCATCAGGTTTGTTAAAAAATGCTAGTCCTGCTAGAGATACTACTACTTTATCATTTATTGGAAATATTTTTGTTATATTTTCTGATGCTCGTACTAGATTGTTTCTTTCGGTTTGTATTTGTTTACTATCTGATGCTATGACTATTCCTTCATAGGTTGCTATATTTACGATAAGTGTCATTTTTATATCATCACCAATGCGATTTTTTTCATGTTTTTATGTAATCATAGTATTAATATTTCATAATAAGTATTTTTCCATATTAATTTATTTAAAATAAAAATAATTTTAAATTTAAAAAAAAATTTTAGATAAAAAAAAGGGGTGTATAGTGTGTGGGTTATATTCGTACTGGTATTTGTTTTTCTTTTAGGTACTCTTTAACTGTTGGTACTGGGTATTCATCAAAGTGGAATATACTAGCTGCTAGTGCTGCATCTGCTTGTCCTTTAGCAAATGCTTCATAGATGTGTTCTGGATTTCCTACTCCACCTGATACTATTACTGGTATTGATACATTTTCACTTATTGTGCGTGTTAAGTCAAGATCATATCCTGCTTTTGTTCCATCACGATCCATACTTGTTAGTAGTATTTCACCAGCTCCTCGTTCTTCACATTCTATTGCCCAGTTTACTGCATCTATTCCTGTAAATTCACGTCCTCCATAGATACTACAGTCAAACCAGCAATAACCATCATCAGTTTCTACATAAAAATGTCCATCGTTTTCTTTTGGATTTTCAACATATCGTCTTTTTGCATCAATTCCTATTACACATGCTTGACTTCCAACATGTTTTGATGCTCTGTTTATAAGTGATGGATCTTTTATTGCTGCTGTGTTTGTTGAGCATTTATCTGCTCCTGCTTTTAGCATGTTTACATAGTCTTTTACTTCTCGTATTCCTCCACCTACACATATTGGTGCAAATACATTTTCTACTGTTTTTTCTATTACATCTGCCATTGTTGATCGTCTTTCATGTGAGGCTGTAATATCAAGAAGTATTATTTCATCAGCACCATCTTCATAGTATTTAGTTGCAAGTTCAACAGGATTTCCTGCATATCGTATTTGTTTAAATTCAACACCTTTTACTACTCGTCCTTCTGGTATTTGAAGATCACAATCAAGACATGGTATTATTCTTTTTGATAACATTTTAAATTTTTAGCTCCCTTATGAAATTATTTATTATTTTATTATGTAAAAAAAAATGAAAAAAAATAGGATAGTTCCTCATTTTTTACTTAAAAAGTATCCTTTTCTTTATCTTATAATATGTTGTTTATATCTTTTTTAATTTTAGCTATGAAAAAAAAATATTATTTTAAATATATTAAAAAAAAAAGTGGGTGAAGAATTTAATAAAAAGTGTATTATGTATTCTTGAGGGAAGAGTTCATTCTAGGTATAATGTATTTAGTCTTCATTTAGCAGGTAGTATAATATTGCTTTTTGTGCATGTAGTCTATTTTCTGCTTCATCCCATATTGCAGATTGTGATGATACCATTACATCTTCTGTTATTTCTTGTCCTCGTATTGCTGGTAGACAATGCATTACTATTGCATCATCATTTGCTTGTGAGAGTAATTCTGCATTTATCTGGTATGGTTTAAATATTAACTCACGTTCTGCTTGTTCTTCTTCATCACCCATACTTACCCATACATCAGTATAAAGTACATCAGCATTCTCTACTGCTTTGTATACATCATGTTCTATTTCAATTTTAGATCCACTTTTCTTTGCTGCTTTTAGTGCCATTTTATATATTGCACTATCAGGCTCATATCCAGGAGGACATGCAACAGTCATATTCATACCAGTATATGCTGATGCAAGTAAAAGTGAATTACATACATTATTTCCATCACCAACAAATACAAGTTTAATTCCACTTAGTTTTCCTTTATATTCTTTTATTGTTAAAAGATCTGCAAATGCCTGGCATGGATGCTCAAGATCTGTAAGACCACTAATAATAGGAATAGTAGAATATTCTGCTAGTTTTTCTACATCATCATGATTTTTAGCACGTATCATGATACAATCAAGAAATCTTGAAAGTACTCGTGCTGTATCTTCTATTGGTTCTCCACGATTTAATTGTAAATCCTTACTTGAAAGGTACAATGGTGTTCCACCAAGTTGATGCATTCCTACTTCAAATGATACACGTGTTCTTGTTGATGATTTTTCAAATATCATTCCAAGGTATTTGTCTTCTAATGGTTTTCCTGTTATTTTTCCTGATTTAAGATCTTCAGCAATACTAAGTATAGTATCTACTTGATCTTCTACATCAGACATTGATAATAAATCTTTCATTGTAAATTACTTCCCCTTTTTTTTTATTAAATTATTTTATAGATAAAAAAAAATTGTTTTCCTTTTATATAGAAAAAAAATGAATTACAAAAAAAATAATTCTTTTTTCTTTTAATAAATAGATAATACATATATTTATCATACTTAATTATAAAATCTATCTACAATTTAAATAAAAAAATTAATACAAAAAATATACAATATTAATACAAAAAAAGGAGATACATATCTTAAAATTCTAAGATGATAAAAAAAAAGATATAATCCATAACATAACAACCCATTTTTATATTCTTTTTTTATTAAAATTAACACACCATAAAATAGAATTTTAATAATTTTCCCATAATATTATCTAATTTAAACTCACCAACGGGAGGGGGGGGGGGAATTTTATTTTAATATACTTCAATTACTTGATACATTATTTATAAGTTAAATATCTTTATATAACTTTTTTAATTAATATTTTGAGTAACTATTCATTCTATGTTTAGTTTTAATTAAATTTTCTTGAATTTTATCATGTTTTTTTTAGAAATAATAAAATTGAAAAAAGAAAACTTAATTATGTATTTTTTAATTATTTTTGGAGGAAAATGATTTTTTATGAATAAGAATAGTAAGTTTTTATTCGTAGGACTAACACTACTACTTCTTTGTATATCAATAGGAGCAATCTCAGCAACTGATATAAACGATACAACAACAAGTATATCAGATAACACAGTTGATAATACTCAAGATATGATAAGTAGTAAAATTGTAAAAACATCACAAGATGTTAAAACTACAAATAAAAACCCAACTAAAAAAACAAAACAAGCAGATAAACAAACCAAAAAAGAAGGAGAAACACTAATACAAACAGTAAAAGACTATAACGAACTAAAAGATGCATGGAACTACATTCAAACAAGTGGAGATAACATAACACAATACACAATAAACGTCAAAAATGGAGAATACAAATTTGAAGATGAAATAAAATCAGAAGCAACAACAGATACAAGATACATTACATTAAATGGTGAAAACATAAGCCAAACAATATTTGATGGATCAAACACTACAAGACTCTTTAACCTAAACAACACAAAACAAGTAATAAAATTTAACAATATCACATTTAAAAACGGACACAGCACTGAAGGTGGAGCAATAAGAGCTAATTCAACAACCATACTTAACAACACACAATTTATAAACAACAATGTATTTAACACTAATGCTAGTGCAAATGGTGGAGCAATAAAAATAAATTATAATACCCAAATTTACAATTCAAAATTCATAAATAATACTGCTACTTCTACAGCAGGATATGCTTGTGGTGGAGCTATTTATACTGGTCAAAATACAACAATTTATAACTGTGATTTCATAAATAACAGCGTAATGGACTTAGAACCAATTTCTTATTATAGCTCAGGAAAAGGAGGAGCAATATATTCATATGGTAGTTCAACTAAAACAACCTTTAATATTACATTTTGTGAATTTAGAAATAATAAAGCAAATTCAACTCTTCCATCATCTAGTAAAGGTGCTGGAGGAGCTATAAGTGACACAGCTTATGGTGCTTTAAATATTAATAATTGTAATTTCTTTAATAATTCTGCAAATTTTGCAGGAGCAATAAACTTTGATAATGCAGCAGGTTGGAATAAAAAGAATCCTGATCTTATAGGTTGTGTATTTGCAAATAATACAGCAGTTACAAGAGAACCTAATATCATGAAATCTTTTTCTTCTACAACAAAACTTAATATTGGTTCAGTTCTTTTTATGGACAATTCAGACACATCAATTATTGATACTTTAGTAAATGGTAAAAAATTACCAGTAATTAATCAAAAAACAAAAAATTTAACAATCTTTTGTTTAAGTAATACAAATGATTACTTTGGACCTCTTACTAACATGGGACGAGGACAATCATTACAATTAAAATCATCAAGCAACCTTATTAATACAACAGGTTTAATATTTACTCCTGAAAATGAATATACAGTTACAGTAGATATTAGTAAACTTCCAGCAAACCATGAAAACATAACATTATATGTTGAAAACGTAGAAGCTGTAAAAATAGTATGGGACTACACAAATGTAGAATTTAAAAATATCACAGCAAAACCAGGAGATACAATAACACTAAGTTCAACATTTAAAACATCAGAAAATAAATATATACCAAATGGAAAAGTAGCATTTAAAATAAATGGAAAAACAATAGGACATAGTAATATAAGATTTGGAACAGCAAAACTAAATTACACAATACCAGAAAATTACTCAGCAAAAGATTACATACTAACAACAGTATATGGTGGAAGCAGCCAATTTATTGAAACACATACTAACGCAACATTACACCTAACTAAAATTAAAACAACAACAAATCTAACAACCAGTATTGAAGGAAATACACTAAAAATAAATGTAGATCCAAGAGATGAAGATGAAAACACAGTAAGAAATGGAAAAATATGTGTAAAAATTGAAGGAAAAACACTACAAAACCTAAAAATAAACGGAAAAACAACTGTTAACTTCACAATACCAAAAAGTTGGAATAATCGTGAAATTAAAGTTCTTGCAATATATGGAGAAAATAACAATCACAAAGAAAGCAGAACTGAAATTAAAACAAAACTAATACTACCAAGTACAAAAACAACAAAAAAAGATGAAGCAATAAACAACTACTATGTATCAGATCTAACAGGATCAGATAATAATAGTGGAACACAAACCAGTCCATTTAAAACAATACAAAAAGCAATCAGTACAGTAAATACAAACAAACAAAATGCAAACATATACCTTGATGGACAATTTAAAGGAGTAGGAAATACTAACCTCACCATACCAGGAGATCTTCACATTAACTTTATAGGAATAGGAAACTCAAGTATAGATGGAGAAGTAAACTATACACTTAAATATAATCTTACAGATGGTGAATACTACTGGGGATCATCAGTAGAATGGAGACCATATGAAAATGGTAGAGGTAACTGGGCTATGAGTATAACTCGTGGAACTGGTCTTATAACAATATCTAACTTCACAATTAAAAACTGTTGGAATGCAGGTGGAAGTAGTATTGCTGCATATAAAACAGCAACAATTGATAACTATGGAAACCTTGCTGTAAATAACGTATCATTCATCTTTAATCATGGTGGAGTAGGAGCAAGTATACGTAATAATAATGGATCAAACCTTAATGTTACAGATAGTCTCTTTGAAGCAAACCGTAAAAGTAGTAGTACAGGTAACTATGGAGCAGGAATATATAACAATGGAACAGCAATAATAATAAACAGTACCTTCCAGAAAAACTATGCACGTTGGGGAACAATAACAAACGATAAAAACCTAACAATAATAAACTCAACAATACGCGATAACATAGGATACAATGGAGGAAGTACATACGACTCAGGAAGTTCAATTGCAATAAACACAGAAAATAGTAACTTCTATGAATCCCTTAGTCTTAGTGGTATTAACACTATAATTGATGGATGTTACTTCACAAACAATGATCAAATAGATATATATGCAGATTTAAGTCAAAATACCATCATAAATAACGTATTTAATAAATCAACTGGTATAACAATAAATGGAAATCAAAGTTTCACAATTAACATTACAAATAACACAATAGACTCACCAGTACCATCAAACATATACTCTAGTCTCACAAACACAAATCCATATCTAATCACACTTAGATTATTAGGTGATTACAAATACTATATAAATTCAAACAGAGTATTAAATGTAAATGGAACAAAATCAAGAGCTATGGAATTTAGTGGACATGACTCTGTAATAACAAATAATACATTTACACGTGAAATTACAATATCAGGAAATAACAATATAATTTCAGGAAATAATATTACAACAAGTATTGATGATTTTGCAATAGAATTAAAAGATTATAAAAACAACACAATATCAGATAACTATCTTGAATCTAAAATCCTAAAAGGAAACAGTGCTATAAACTACACATCACCAACAAACAAAGTTGAAAATAACAAACCAGAAGTTAAAGAAATAGAAATAAATGATGATACATTCTTTAAATTCTTTGATGATGATGGAAACTTACTTGATTCATATAATGAAATTGAACAAATACAAGTTATCGGATCACTTAATAATAAAAATATGAACTTTAACAAACCAATAAGTCTTGTTCAAAAAGGAAAATTCACATCATACAACATAACAATAAAAACAACAGCTGATATTGAATTATTAGTATTTAATATTACAAACACAAACCAAGAACCAATACTAACAGCAGAAAATAATGCAGAAGTTAAAAATACATATTTAGTAACAGATAATGAATATGTAATTGTGTTAAATGGCGAAAATAATACAATTGAAAATAATACACTTGTTGATGATCTTTTAGTTGGAAATGAAGCTGTAAAAACTGATAAAACAAATAATAATATAACATTAAATGTACCAACACATAAAAATTACATCTTATCAGCTGATAATTTTAATTCATACTTTAACACAGATGGAACAATAAAACTTGACGTTGAAGATATACACTTCCTAGTAAATGGAACAATAGAAAATAAAAATATTATAATTTCAAATAATAAAAATGTAACACTAACAAATTACCGTAATGCTAAATTAGTTAACACTACAATAAAAGCTGAAGATGGATCAACACTTAATATGAGCTTCATAACTGTTGAAAATAGTAATGATAAAACAGCTATACAACTTGGAGTTGGAGATCATAAAATAAACTACTGTAACATTACAACAAATGCAAACTTTGTAGATGTACGTGATGCAAATACAGTTGAAATAAACTATAATAATATAAAAACAATAGGATCAAACGATATAAAAACAATTAACATAATATCATTAAAAGGTACAGCAACAATAACATATAATAATATTACAACACAAAGTACAAATAAAAACTCACAAACAGTAACAATTAAAGCAACAAATAACCAAACAGCAAATATTATAATAGATGAGAACACAATATCAACCAATTCAAACAATACAATAGCAATAAATATAGAACATCAAAAAGCTATAATAAGGTATAATATATTAAATGTAACAGGAAAAAACTCAGTAGGACTTAAATTATCTAACATAACTACTCATAGTAGTGGTAGTAGATTACTTCAAGATAATAGTATAATTATTAATGATGAAAATTCAATCGGAATAATATTTGCAAATACAACATCAACACAAACTCATGATTTCATTACTCAGTATGTAATGACAACTATTTCCAATACCAATATCCAAGTAAATAACCAAAATTCAATTGGAATTATTATAAATAATGTAACAAATACAACTATAACTTCAGCTATAAAAATTAATAATGATAATAGTATAGCAGTAATAGTTAATAATTCAAATTATACTAACCTTAATGGTATGAACATAGAATCAAGTCTAAAAAATAATAATATAGCACCAATAATGGTAAATAACAGTAGCCAAACTAATATTACAAGATGTAATATTTCAACAACAAGTAAATATTCTATAATTATAGATGAAACATCACAAATTACAAGAGTTAAAAATAATACTTTATATTCCCAATATCTTGGAGATAATAGTGTATTAAATTTAAACATAAAATATAATGAAATTGCAGATAATAAACCAGAACTTATAACATACTTCTATCTTAATGAAGCAACATACAATGAATATTTTGATAAAAATGGTGATCTACTTTCTGATGTTCCAGAAAATATTACAGTACTTATAACAGGAAACTTATATAACAAAGTACTAAACATTAACAAGCCAATAAACCTAAGATCATATGCAACAATATTACATAACACCACACTCAATATAAATGCAGATAATACAAATGTAACAGGAATAACATTTGAAGATTATACAAAAATTATGATAAATGCAAATAATTGTAATTTAGAAATTAATGAAATAGACATTACTAAAGATGACTCTGATGCAATAATAACAATAAATGGAAATAACAACACAATAAACATCAAAGATAAAATTACTTCAACAGCTACAAATGAAAAATCAAATTTAACAATAATGAAAATAACAGGAAACAAAAACAAAATACAAATGGAATGTATTATCAGATCTTATAATTATAATTATGTACTAGGATTTTTACTTGATAATACAAATAACACAATATTAAATCATTCAAGTGCATTATGGCTTAGTGGATTAAATTCAACAGGAGTAATACTTAATAACTCAAATAACAATACAGTAAGATTAAATCAACTTGATGCATATTCAACTGAAGATTTCCAAGGAATTATTCTTACAAATTCATCAAATAATAAAATCCTTGGATCAATAAGAGCAAATAAAAATAATCCTGCAAGTATATTATTAAAACTTGAAAATAATTCAAACTATAACAAAATAGAAAATATGAATAATCGTGGATCAAATTTAAATACAACACCTATACAAATAATAAATTCACATTATAATAAGATATATGGAAACACTTTAAACTTTAATGACTATATTGGTCATGCAATAAATATAAAAGAAAGTATAGGAAACAATATAACATACAATACAATAACAACAGCATCAGTACAAGGAGATTTAGCAGTATTACAAGAAAACGAAAATAACACAATAAATAATCAAGTAAGATATAATTTTGCAAAATCTGGTTCATATGCATGGATAAATTCATTTACAACTTCAGGTGATGTTAAAGCATATCATACAATAACAATAACAGCAAAAACAGACAAAGAAGCAGGACATATTGTATTTACAGTTAATGATGAAGAAATAGGAGTAGTTGATGTTGTTAATAAAACAGCTATGATAAACTATACTATTAAACCATCAGATGGAGAATCACTCACCATAAATGCAATATTTGAAGATCCAGAACTCGTATACAGAGTAACATCTAGACAAACTACTGTAGCAATTGAAAAACTAGATTCCAAACTTTTAATGGCTAATACTACAAATAATGGTGTTAAAACAACAGCTACAACTATTGTAGTTGATGAACTTGGTAATATCATATATGATGGAAATGTAACATTCACACTTGGAAATGAAACACAAACTGTTATGATTAACAATGGTATTGCACAAGCAACCTTTGATACAAGCAACTATAAACTTGGTGAATATAACATTACAGCAACATTCAATGGTAATGATATATCTGCAGTCTCAAATAACAGTGTAACTCTTACAGTTGTACCTTATACTGTAAACGTTATTGTTAATCCTATAACAACACTTAGTGGAAATAAAGTACTGCTTACTGCAAATGTAACTGATATAAATGGTAATAAAGTTAACTCTGGTCGTGTAATATTCAAACTTAATGGTTGTACACTAAAAGATGCAAATGGTAAAACATTAATTGCAAATGTAATAAATGGTACTGCAACAGTTGAATATCTCATACCATCAAGTTACTCAGCTAAAAACTACACACTTACAGCTGTAGCTTCAAGTAGTATATACAACCGTACAGAATCAAATAGTACTTTAACAATTAACAAAACAACACCAAAAGCACAACAAGTGCCAATAAACGTTAAAAGAACAAACAACACAACAATCACACTTAAATTCACAGATAATAAAAACAATAACCTCATTGGTGAAAATAAAGTTTGTATAAAATTTAATGGAAAAACCATAATAAATACAAAAGCAACCAATGGAACTGTGAACATTAACCTGGATTTAACACAATACAAAAACAAAGAATATGAACTAACAGTTATATGTGGTGCAAACAATAGATACAACACATGTAAAAATGTAAGTACACTCATATTAGAATAGATAATTAAACACCCATAATCCCCCTTTTTTTATACTTTTTTTTTAATTTTAATAAAATTATATTATAAGAAATTTTTTTTTGAAAAATGGAATTTATCTAATTTTTTTAGGAAAAATAAAAATAAAATGATTAACATAAAATCAATTATATATTAATAAAAAGAAATAATAATCTTTTTATATTTTTTTGGGAGAGTGAATAAGAACATGAAAATACTAGTTGTAGGAAGCGGTGCACGAGAACATATAATAGCAGAAAAACTAAGCCAAGATAGTGAAGTATACACATACATGGGACGAAAAAACCCAGGACTACGTGATGTATCAACAAAATACATGGTAAATGATGAAGGAGACTTTGATGCAATAATACAATTTGCAAAAGACAATGATGTAGATATAGCATTTATAGGACCTGAAGCACCTCTAGAAAAAGGAATTGTAGATCAACTAAAAGCTGAAGGTATTATGTCAGTAGGACCTACACAAAAAGCTGCACAGATTGAAACTAACAAGGCATTCATGAGACAACTATTTGAAGACTACAATATAGATGGTTCAATAAAATATGGAACATTCTATGACATAGATGAAGCATTTGAGTTTATTGATGAATTTGATGAACCTGTTGTAATAAAACCTATTGGATTAACAGGTGGAAAAGGGGTAAAAATAGTAGGAGATCAATTAGCTGATAATGAAGAAGCTAAAGAATATGTGAAAGAAATATTTGACCAAAAAATGGGTGGACATGCAGGAGTTGTAATTGAAGAACTACTCGTCGGTGAAGAATACACAATTCAAGCATTTGTAGACGGTGAACACCTACTACCAATGCCAGCAGCACAAGATCACCCACACGCATTTGAAGGAAATAAAGGACCTATCACAGGTGGAATGGGATCATACTCAGATGCAGACCTCCTATTACCATTT
The DNA here is from genome assembly GCF_003149675.1 of Methanosphaera cuniculi. Classification (NCBI taxonomy): domain Archaea; kingdom Methanobacteriati; phylum Methanobacteriota; class Methanobacteria; order Methanobacteriales; family Methanobacteriaceae; genus Methanosphaera; species Methanosphaera cuniculi. Next base: position 196,076 of record NZ_LWMS01000020.1, read on the forward strand.
TTAAATGAAAAAGAATATGAACAATCAGTAGACATAATGCAACAAACAATCGAAGCAATCGCAAAAGAAGCTGAACCATACAAAGGAATATTATACGGACAATTCATGCTAACAAAACAAGGACCAAAAGTAATCGAATACAACGCAAGATTCGGAGATCCTGAAGCTATGAACGTACTAACAGTACTAGATGATAGCCTATCTGACATAGCACAAAAAATAGTTGATGGAACACTAGAAGATGTGGGCTTTAATAAAATAGCATCAGTATGTAAATACGTTGTACCAGACAACTACCCAAATACAAAAGCAGCAGATACCATTGTTAATATTGACACAGAAAAAATAGAAGATGCAAAAGTATTTTATGCAGCAGTTTATGCAGATGAAAATGATGATGTCAGATTAACCTCATCTAGAGCTCTTGGAGTACTAGCAACAGGTGATACAATTGCTGAAGCTGAAGCAAAATGTGAAAAAGCAATAGAATATATAGATGGAGAAGTATATCACAGATCCGATGTTGCAACAGAAGATCTTCTAAATGAAAAAATAGAACATATGAAACAAGTTAAAGAATAAAAAAAATATATATTCACCTCCATCTTTTTTTTTAATAAAAACTTTTTTATAATAATTAAAGAAAACATCTTCTTACATTATCTTATAAATTCCTTAAAATATAATTCATATTAGTAATATAAATATAAATCACTATAATTTATTTATGATAAAAAAAATGACAATAACACTTTCTTCCCAAAAAAAATATGAAAAAGATAATAATTGGGAAATTAAATTTTGAAAGGTGTAGATTAAATTGAACGGTAGCCAACTATTAATAGAAAAACTAAAAGAAAATGGTGTAAAAACAATCTTCGGATACCCTGGAGGTGTACTACTACCATTTTATGATGCACTATGTGAATCAGACATACAACACATGCTAGTAAGACATGAACAAGCTGCAGTACATGCTGCAGATGGATATGCACGAGCATCAGGAAAAGTCGGAGTGTGTCTGGCAACATCAGGACCAGGTGCAACCAACATAACAACAGGAATTGCAACAGCACACATGGATTCATCACCAATAGTGGCACTTACAGGACAAGTAGCAATAGACTTAATTGGAAAAGATGTATTTCAAGAAGTTGATACACTAGGAATAACAATGCCTATAAGCAAACATAACTACCAGCCACGAAAAGCTGATACAATACTAGAAGTAGTAGATAAAGCATTCTATATTGCACAAACTGGACGACCAGGACCTGTTGTAATAGATTTTCCAAACAATGTATTAAAAGAAGAAGTAAATCCTGAAGATATTGATCCTGACACAACTACACCAGGATATAAACCAAATACACACGGACATAAAAAACAAATACAAAAAGCAATAAACACAATAAATCAATCAAAAAAACCTGTAATACTCGCTGGTGGAGGAGTAATTTTATCTAATGCAACATGTGAACTTGAAAAATTTGTAGAATTAACCAACATACCTGTAGTTACAACACTCATGGGAAAAGGAGCAATAGATGAAACACACCCAAATGCTCTGGGAATGATTGGAATGCACGGACTTCAACAAGCAAATAAAGCCTTGCTTGAATCAGACTGTCTTATTGCTATTGGATGCAGATTCTCAGATAGAAGTGTAAGCTCTATTTCCGAGTACACACCAAATGCTACAAGAATCCAAATAGACATAGATCCAGCAGAAATTGGAAAAACAATAGAAATAGCCATTCCAATAGTAGGAGATGCAAAAACAATACTCACACAACTAATAAAACAAACTCTAGAGACAAAAATAAATTGGACACAAAAAATAACAAATCTAACATACCCTGAGGATATAACAAACTACACAACACTACCACTAAAACCTCAAAAAATAATAGAAGAACTAATGGACACTGTAGATAAAAATACAATCATAACAACAGATGTAGGACAAAACCAGATGTGGATGGCACACTACTATAAAACCCGAAATTCTCGAACATTCATATCAAGTGGAGGACTTGGAACTATGGGATTTGGATTACCAGCTGCAATAGGAGCACAAGTAGCAAAACCTGATGATACTGTAATAAGCATATGTGGAGATGGAGGATTCCAAATGGTATCACAAGAACTTGCAACAATTAAAGAAAATGACCTACCAATTATCTCAATAATACTAAATAACAGATACCTAGGAATGGTAGCACAACTACAAAAACAATTCAACAATCATGTTTATGCAACAAAACTTGATGAAACACCAGACTTTGTAAAACTAGCTGAAGCTTATGGAATAACAGGAACACGTGTCCAAAAGCCAGGTGAACTAAAAGAAGCAATAACAATTGCACAAAAACAACGTGAACACACAGTAATAGATGTTATAATAGATGATGAAGAACTCTTACCTATAGTACCACCAGGAACACGTCTTGATAACATGCAACATAAAACAATACAAGGAGAGTGAAGAAAAATATGACAAAAAAAGATGAAAAACATACAATAAGCATACTGGTAGAAAACAAACCAGGAGTACTACAACGTGTTAGTGGATTATTTACAAGACGAAACTTCAACATAGACAATATAACAGTAGGAAAAACAGACAACCATAAACTCTCAAGAATAACAATCAGAACCACAGGAGATGAAGCTGTACTTGAACAAATAACAAAACAACTAAACAAGCTAATTGAAGTAATTAAAGTACGCGAGTTATGTGATGAAAAAACAATAAAAAGACAACTAGCACTAATAAAAGTACACACACCAACAGATGATGTGAAATCTGAAGTAATACAATATGCTGAAATATTCCGAGGACACATAATAGATGTAAATCCAAAAACACTAACCATCCAAATAACCGGAGATAGTGAAAAAATACATGCATTCACAGATCTAATTAGACCTTATGGAATAAAAGAAGTAGTAAAAACAGGAATAGCTGCAATAAATCGCGGAGCAAAAACAATATAAATAGAAAAAATAAAATAATGAGAGATAAAAAAAAGGGAGAATAAATATAATGAACGGAAGTGACGCACTACTAAAAAAACTAAAAGAAAACGGAACTGATACAGTATTCGGATATCCAGGAGGAGTACTACTACCACTATATGAATCAATATATGACTGTGACATAAACCACATCCTAGTACGACACGAACAATCAGCAGCACACGCTGCAGATGCATATGCAAGAGTATCAGGAAAAGTAGGAGTATGTATAGCAACATCAGGACCTGGAGCTACAAACCTTGTAACAGGAATAGCAACAGCAAACATCGACTCATCAAGCGTAATAGCACTAACAGGACAAGTTGGAACACCAATCATTGGAACCGATGCATTCCAGGAAGTTGACACAATAGGAATAACAATGCCAATAACCAAAGCAAGCTTCCAACCAAGAACATCAGACAAACTACCTGAAACAATAGATGAAGCATACCACATAGCACATACAGGACGAAAAGGAGTAGTAGTAATAGACATACCAAAAGATGTACTAGAAAACCCTGTAACAACAAAAGACATGAAAAGAAAATACAAACTACCAGGATACAATCCAACCACAAAAGGAAACAAAAGACAAATCAAAAGAGCAATCAAAACAATACAAGAAAGCAAAAAACCAATAATACTAGCAGGAGGAGGAGTAATCCTCGCAGATGCATCAAGAGAACTCATTGAATTTGCAAGAAATGCAAACATACCAGTAGCAACAACACTCATGGGAAAAGGAGCAATAAACGAACATGACCCACTCTCACTCGGACTACTCGGAATGCACGGACTTGAATCAACAAACATAGCAGTAACAAACTCAGACTGTCTCATTGCAATCGGATGCAGATTTTCTGATAGAACAACCGGAAAAGTATCAGAATTCGCACCAAATGCAACTAAAATACACATAGACATAGACCCAGCAGAAATAGGTAAAAACGTACCAATCGACCTACCAATAGTAGGAGATGCAAAAACAATACTTCGTGAACTAAATGAAGAAATACAAATACCAAACCAAAACGGATGGACAACAAAAGTAGTAGAGGCTAACCAAAATTACAAACCAAAAATGACATTCAACACACCAATACTAAAACCACAAGAATGCATAAAAGAAATAATGCAAGCAATAACACCAGAAACAATAGTTACAACAGATGTAGGACAAAACCAGATGTGGATGGCACACTACTATAAAACCCAAAATCCACGAACATTCATATCAAGTGGAGGACTTGGAACCATGGGATTCGGACTACCTGCTGCAATAGGAGCACAAGTAGCAAAACCTGATGAAAACGTACTAGCAATTGTTGGAGATGGAGGATTCCAAATGGTATCACAAGAACTTGCAACAATCGAAGAATACGACCTACCAATAGTAACAGTAATACTTAACAACAGATACCTAGGAATGGTATACCAATGGCAAGTACTCTACTACAACAACAAAATATCACAAACCAAAATGACACCAAAACCAGACTTTGCAAAACTTGCAGATGCATACGGAATAAACGGAGTACATGTTGAAAAAACAGGTGAACTACAAGAAACCATACAAAACGCACTAAAATCTCGAGAAGCAACAGTAATAGATGTAAAAATAGACTCAGATGAACTACTCCCAATGGTACCACCAGGTGAAAAAATAACAAAAATCGTTGGAGAATACAAAACCGAGGATGAATAAGCTATGAAAACACAAAAACACACAATAAGCATACTAGTCGAAAATAAGCCAGGAGTACTACAACGAGTCTGCGGACTATTCACCAGACGAAACTTCAACATAGACAACATAACAGTAGGAAAAACAGACAACCCTAAACTATCCAGGATAACAATCACAACAATGGGAGATGAACAAATAGCTGAACAAATAACAAAACAACTAAACAAGCTAATTGAAGTAATAAAAGTACGTGAACTAAATCCTGAAACAACAATAAGACGAGAACTAGCACTAATAAAAGTAGCAGCTCCAAATGAAAAAATAAGATCAGAAATAATACAATACACAAACGTTTTCCGTGCTCATATTGTAGATGTAACATCAGAAATACTAACAATAGAAATAATAGGAGATCCAAGCAAAATACTAGCACTAACAGACATACTACAACCATACGGAATAAAAGAAGTAGTAAAAACAGGAGTAACAGCAATAAAAAGAGGACCTAACACATTATAATACTACTTTTATCACCACCCAACTCTTTTTAACCATTTTTTTCTATTTATTAATATAAATCATATATTCCAATTAAACATCAAATCATAGTATTTCCCTAAAAAAAATAAAATTAATTTTAGTAAAAACTAAGTAAGCTATGAATAATTTTTCATAGTTTTCTCAAAAAAATAAAGTAAATTTTTTTTTGGAATATTTTATAAGAAAATTAAATTTTTAAAAAAAAAATGATTTTAAAAAAAAAGGGAGGTGATAGGTATGAAAATCTTTTAGTATTTACTATTAGCTTTTTATCATTTATTCCCTCTATCTATAAGAATGATAAAAATAAACTAATTTATTAGAAACTTCCATCCACATTATTTATTATTATAATCTAATTATGAAATTAATATTTCATATTATCTATAATTTATTCTAATTTTTTTTTACTAAATTTTTTATTAAATATTATTTTATACTAATTGAATTATCACATACTTGGTTAAATCTACAAGCTTTACATTTATTTGAATTACTGGTTGGTTTAAAGAATGTTTTACCTGTGATTAGTTGTTGCATGTGATTTATTAATCGTTTTATCTGATATTTTTCATTACTTGTAAATTTTGTTTGCCAGAATATATTATCAGTTAAACGAGTTCTTAATGCTACGTAGATATCTCGTTTATCATCCGGATTCATTTGTTGGTATGCTAGTGCATATGCATATACCTGGTTTTTCATGGAATCATATGCTTTGTCTCCTGGTTTATCATCTATAATAACAACTGAATCTGGCATGATCCATATTTCATCGATAAAGCCACGAATTCCATCAGAGGGACTTATTACGAAGAATTCTCGTGAGACTACTTTCTGTTTTTGTGAAATCTCCTGCATCTCATCATAACTCATAACAGTTGCTGTTTTTTTAAATTCATCTTCTAGTATTTGATGTTCATCTGTTCCTGTTGTCATTTGTTGGGTATCTTCTACTTGGATGTGTTGGAAGTTTTCTAGGTATAATGAATATTCACAGTATCCTTGTGTGTTAAGCCAGCTGATGGGGAAGTTTGGCTTATTTTCAATAATTTGTACTTGACGTATGCTAGGATGCCACCGGGATTTTATTTTTTGTGTTTCTGGTTTTATGTTTTTTGAAATAATAATCACCCCCTCAAAAGTTCTAGGAGTATTTGTATACTAATTCCTCGATTGTTATTTGTAATTGTTTTTTCTGTTGTAGTCTTTCAACTATTCCCATCTTGTTTTTAAAGATGTCATCTGATATTTTAAGTCTTTCACTAAATTCATATTCTATTATGATTTCATTTACTTTATCTGCATCTAGGTTTTCTGATGTTATTAGATTATCTATTTCTTTTTTCTTTTCACGATCCATGTAGTTTTCTAGCATTGCTTCTGTATCATCTATTCCATTTGTTCCTCGTAGGTTTTCTTCGATGAATTTGTCTATTAGTTGGCTTTTTCTTTTAAGTTGTGGGTCTCCTTGCATGGTTTTAATGATGAAATTCTTATTTTCTTCAAATTCTTCTTCACATGTTGGGTCTAGATCATTTAGAAGACTTATTATGTATGCTAGGTTTATGTCATCTTTTTGTATTAGTCCTAGTTCGAAGTCTATATCTTCTAGTATGCTTTCTTTTTCAGGTGCTGCTTTTGTTTCTTCGTGTATGTCTAGGTATTTGCTTTTGTAGTCTTCTATTTCTTGTTCTTCCATTTTAAGATCAGAGTAGGTAAAGTCTGTGAATGTTTTTAGTTTATTTAGTATTCTGAGTAGTTCTCGGAAGTTTTCTACAAAATACATTGTTTCATCTAATGTTGGATTATCAAGATCTGAGATATTAGTTATTACTTTTTTAAATTTATCTACTTGTATGTTAAAGTCATCTACGTATTCTTTGTATGGTTTCATTAGTATTGTGTTTTCTGCATTTTCATCTGAAAATAGTTTTATTGCATCATCTGTCTGTTTTTTTATGTTTCTAAATGATACTATGTTTCCATATGATTTTTTTTCATTAAATATTCTGTTTGTCCTTGAGAATGCTTGTATTAGGTTGTGGTATTCTAGGTTTTTATCAAGATATAGTGTGTTTAGGTATTTATTGTCAAATCCTGTTAAGAACATGTTTACAACTAGTATTATGTCTATTTTGTTTTCTTTTGATTTTTTAGATACATCTTGGTAGTAGTTTTGGAATGACTCTGTTGTGAAGTTTGTTCCGTAAAGCTGGTTGTAGTCTGCCATTTGTTGGTCTATATTTTCAAGTGATGTTTTATTTTCATCATCAAGTTGCATGTTGTCATTATGTGAATAGATTGCTGCTATTTTAAGTTTTTTATCATCAGGGAGTTGCTTGTTTTTTTCTTGGAATATCTTATAGTACTTATTTAGTACTTCTATACTACTTACTGCGAAAAGTGATGTGAATTCTCGGTTATATGTTTTACTATCATGACGTTCTATTATGTAGTCTACTATTTTTGTAAGTCTTTTTTCAGAATCCATTACTTCTTTTTCATCGATTTGTTCAACTTCTATGTCATATTTTGTCTGATTTTTGTATTTTCCTATGTATTCTACAGAAAATCCTAGTACATTATTATCAGCAATTGCATCTTTAATAAGATAATGATGTAGTTCTTCACCAAATATATCATATGTTGTACGATTTTTATTTGCATTATCTTTAAATATTGGTGTTCCTGTAAAACCAAATGTCTGGATATTTGTGAAGAAATTAGCAATATCACGATGCATTTGTCCAAATTGACTACGATGACATTCATCAAACATTAGAATTATCTTTTTATCTTTAACATCTTCTAGTTGATGTTGTCTTTTTTTTGCTGCTATGGAAAGTTTTTGTATGGTTGTTACAATTAATTTGTCTTTTGAATTTAATTGTTTTATAAGAGTTGATGTATCTTTAACATCTGTTATGCTTCCATCACCAAATTTGTTAAATTCTGCGAGTGTTTGACTATCAAGATCTTGTCTGTCTACTACAAATATTACTTTATCTATCTCTTCTTTTTGAGATAAAATCTGACTTGCCTTAAATGAGGTTAATGTTTTACCTGATCCTGTTGTATGCCATACATAACCATTTTGTTTTGAGTGTAGTGCATTATTTAGTATTGCTTCAACCGCGTGAACTTGGTATGATCTTAGAATTTTAACATCTTTTTCAGAATCAACAAGTACTATGTATTCTTTAATCATCTTGTGCATGTGATATTTTTCAAGGAAGCTATTTGTAAATTCTTTAAGGTTGGTAATCTTGTTATTATCCTTATCTTTCCAGAAAAATGTGAACTTATAATTCATATCACGTGTATTTGCAAAATATTTTGTATCAATACCATTTGATATTATGAAAATTTGAATATACTGGAAAAGACCTCTGTATGATGTATTTTTATAACGTGTAATCTGGTTGAATGCTTCTTTTAATGATTTACCACGACGTTTAAGTTCAACTTGTACAACAGGTAGTCCATTTACTAGGATTGTAACATCATACCGGCTTTTAAATTTACCATCAACACTTATCTGATGTGCAGCCTGAAAGCTATTTTTACACCACCTGGAATCTAAAAACTTAACATACTCCATTTCACCATTATCTCGGGTTAACTCCATTCTACCTCTGAGTTTTTGTGCTTTATTATAAATACTACCACCTTCAAGGTGGTTAAGTACTTGTGTAAATTCATGATCAGAAAATTTCATATTATTAAGATCTTCAAGTTGCAGACGCATGTTATCATATAATTCATCCATACTTTTTATATCAACAAGTTCATAATCTAAAGATCCAAGTTCATCCATTAATTCCTCTTCTAAAACTGCCTCAGACTGATGTGCCATATTAAATCAAAATCCCCATAAACTTTTTTTTTATTATATAAATTATAATAAATTTATTTTTTTCTATTTTTATTAAATAAAGGTTTATAAAAACACCCTTAAATAATCATTACCCGTAGCCATTAAATATTAGAAAAAAACAAAGTATAAACAACAATACTTTACTAAAAAAAACTAAAAAAAAGGGGAAAAAAGATTAAAATGCAAACCACACTCACAACACAACCTGAAAAAACAGACCAGGAAAAAAAACAACAACTCGAACAAAATCTATGGAACATAGCAGATATACTACGTGGAAGTATGGATGCTAATGAATACAAAAACTACATCCTCGGATTCATCTTCTATAAATACTTATCAGAAAAACTTGAAACACACCTAAACCAAGCACTAAAAAATGATAACATAACATTCCATGAAGCATGGCAAACAGGTGAAATAGAACTACAAGAAGCAATAGTAGAAGAAGCCGTAACAAGCATAGGATACTTCCTAGAACCACAATACCTATTTAACACAATAATACAAAAAGCAGAAAACAACGATTTTATACTTGAAGATCTAAAAGAATCACTAAATAAAATAGTAGAATCAACACAGGGAAGTGAAAGTGAAGATGACTTCGAAAATCTCTTTGAAGATGTAGACCTACAATCATCAAAACTAGGAAAAACCGTGGAAGACAAAAACAAGAAAATATCACAAGTACTCCTTCAACTATCACAAATAGACTTCTGCCTTGAAGATACACAAATAGACATACTAGGAGATGCATACGAATACCTAATTGGACAATTCGCATCAAGTGCAGGAAAAAAAGCAGGAGAATTCTACACACCACAAGAAGTAAGCACAATACTCGCAAAAATTGTAACAACAAACAAAACCAAAATCAGATCAGCATTCGACCCAACCTGTGGAAGCGGATCACTACTTTTAAGAATAAGCAAAGAAGCAGACGTATCAGAATTCTACGGACAAGAACTAAACCAAACCACATACAACCTTGCACGAATGAACATGATGCTACATGACATACCATTTGACAAATTTGACATCCGATGGGGAGACTCACTAGAAAACCCACAATTCATAGAACACCAATTTGATGCAATAGTAGCAAATCCACCATTTAGTGCAAAATGGTCATCAGATAAAAAATACATGGACGACCCAAGATTCAGCGAATACGGAAAACTTGCACCAAAAAGCAAAGCAGACTACGCATTCTTACAACACATGATCTACCACCTAAAAGACGATGGAACAATGGCAATAGTACTACCACACGGAGTACTATTCCGTGGATCAGCAGAACAAACAATACGAAAACACCTAATTGAAAACAAAAACTACATAGATGCAATAATAGGCCTACCATCAAACATCTTCTATGGAACAGGAATACCAACAATAATAATAGTAATCAAAAAATGCAGAAACACAACAGATGACATACTATTCATCGACGCATCAAATGACTATGAAAAAGTCAAAAAACAAAACAAACTAAGACCAGAAGACATAGAAAAAATAGTCACAACCTACCAAAAACGTGAAGAAATCGAAAAATACTCACACAAAGCAACACTCGATGAAATACGCGAAAACGACTACAACCTAAACATACCAAGATACGTAGACACATTCGAAGAAGAAGAACCAATAGACCTAGATGAAGTATGTGAAGAACTCAAAAAAATAAAACAACAAGAAGAAGAAGTAGATAAAGAAATCAAAAAATACTGCGAAGAACTAGGAATACAACCACCAATATTCTAAAAAAAAGGGAGGAGAAACACGATGAAGAATACAACCACCTCCCTCCCCACCTCTTCTAAAAAAACCAAAAAGAAACAAGCACTTAAAACACCGGAAATTCAAAGTATTTCTAATTATAACAATAAAAATCAATTTTATCCAATATCTAAAAACAATATTCCAAAGTTGAGGTTTAATAAATTTGAAAATAACTGGAATGTATATATTTTTAAAGATATTTTAGATATAATCTCAGGATATGGATTTAAAATGAATGAATATTCTTCAAATGGAGTTCCTTTAATTAAAATAAATAATATAGGTTATGGAAATATACTAATAGATGATATGGATTATTTACCGGAAGATTATTTAGAAAAATACCCTAATTTAGTTTTAAATAAAAATGATATTCTTTTAGCTCTTAATAGGCCTATAACTAATAATAAACTTAAAATAGCTTTATTAAAAAATGAAGATGTACCTTCAATACTTTATCAAAGAGTTGGAAAAATAATTTTAAAAAATGATAATTTATATTATTTATTTATATATTATTTATTACAAGAAAAAATTTTTAAATTCATTTTAAAAAATTCAAAAGGATCAGATCAACCTTTCATAAGTACAAATGAATTAAAAAAAATAGAATTAAAAATACCATCACTTAAGGAACAAAAGAAAATAGGGAATTTCTTATCAATAATGGATAAAAAATTATTCCTAATGGAAAAGAAACATTCGTTATATGTAGATATTAAGAAGTATTTATTGAAAAATTTATTTGTTCATGAAGATGAAAAATCTTTTTTACGATTTAAAAGGTATGATGATATTTTACAGAGAGTTTCTTTAAGTGAAATATT
>NZ_LWMS01000021.1 GCF_003149675.1 Methanosphaera cuniculi
TTAATACTTATATATATTCTATAAAATATATAAATTTAGTTTATATAAAATAGGAATTCAAATATAATAGTATATTAAATTAGAAAAAAATAATTCACTAAAAAAAAACTAAACACTACAATAAATATAAAAAAAAAGTATATGATGAGAGAAGGTAAGATTAAAAATGAAAGCATTTGAATTTTTAGATAAAGTAGGAAAAATAGACACAAATACAATGGTACTAGATAAAGCAATAGGATATAATACACTTGATGACATGCTTACTATGACAGGAGAATACTTTAATCTAGTAAAATATGGATGGGGAACATCAATACTAATTGATGAGGATATTATACAAAAGAAAAATGACTTATATCATACCTATGATATTAAAACATATCCTGGAGGAACACTCTTTGAACTAGCATACAAATATGGTGAAATAGACAAATTCTTTGACACACTAGATAAACTAAACTTTAATGCAGTAGAAATATCAAATGGATCTACAGACATACCAGAAGTAGATCGTGCTGATATAATAAAACAAGCAAAACAATTAGGATTCTTCACACTCTCAGAAGTAGGAAAGAAAAATCCAAAACTAGACCAAGAATACTCCGAACAAACACGTGTTGAACTAATAAATAAAGATCTTGAAAGTGGATCAGATCTTGTAATAATTGAAGGTCGTGAAAGTGGTAAAAATATAGGAATATATGATAATAGTGGAAATATAAAAAAAGACACATTCAACATGATAATTAATAACACAAAAAAAGATAAAATACTATGGGAAGCACCACAAAAAAATCAACAAATAGACCTCATACTAACATTAGGAAATAATGTAAACCTGGGAAACATAAACTCAAATGATATAATATCACTTGAAACACTAAGACGAGGATTAAGAGGAGACACACTTGGAAAAGTATAAAAAAAATTAAAAAAAAACTATCCTAATTCATCACCACCACCCTTTTTCATACAAACTTATTTTTTTTAGATTTACTACTATCTTATTATTATGAAAAAAAGTACAATTAATATTAAAAAGAAACTTAACTTAATTTTTAATTTTATAAAATCATATTATATATCACTATTTCCACTCCTCCTAATATTCTACTAATTTTAATTTTTTATCTTTTTTTAGAGACTATTAATTAAGAAAAATTTTGATTAAAATAATAATTTATTAAATATTTGAATTTTAATAATAAATTGATAAAACTTAAAGTTTATTTAAAAGATTTATATATATTATTAAATATTAAGATAAATTTTATCTTAATTTAAAAATACTTTATATTTTTTTATTAAAGTAAAATTGATATACTAAAAAAAAATGGAGGATAAAAAAAATATGGTAAATCGAAAATATCCAATACTTCTAAGTATTTTAATAATCACACTACTACTTGGAATAACCACAGCATCAGCTGTAAACATGGATAACACAGACAACATACACACAACAAACACAGATAACATACACACAACCACAACTACAAAAACACAACAAGATAACCCAACAATAACCACAAAACAACAAGAAAATACTAAAACAATACAAAAAGAAAATACCAAAATAAACAATACAAAAAAAATAAACATCAAAAATGAAAAAACAACAAATAAAGAAATCAAAAAAGATAGTGAAATAAACTACTATGTTTCAAACAATGGATCAGATGATAATACAGGATCTGAAACAAATCCTTTTAAAACAATACAAACAGCAATAAACAAAACAGATGACCAATCAACATACAACATCTACATAACAGCTGGAACATATAAAGGAGTAGGAAACACAAACCTCACAGTTAATGGAAATCACAAAATTAACTTTATAGGAGCAGGTATAAACCAAACAATCCTTGATGGAGAAGTAAATTACACAGTTGGAGGAGGATCAGTTTGGGGAGCAGATGAATACTGGAATCCATACACAATACACTCAGGAAACTGGGGAATGAACATTACAAAAGGTACAGGACTTATCACCATTAAAAACATGAACATACAACACATGGTTAGTACTGGTGGAAGTAATATAGCTACCTACAAAACTGCAACAGTAGATAACTATGGAAACTTAAAAGTTGATAATGTTTACTTCTACTACAACCTCGCTGGAGTAGGAGCAGGTATTAGAAACAATGCAAATGCAACACTAGTTGTAAATAATTCCATATTCTCAGAAAACCGTAAAAGTAGCAGTACAGGAAACTTTGGACCTGGAGTATATAACAATGGAACAGCAACAATAGACAACTGTCAATTTATCAAAAATGCTGCACGTTGGGGTACTGTAACAAATGATCGTGTATTAAATATTACAAACAGTATATTCCGTGATGGAATTTCATATGATCTTGGAAGTACATACAAATATGGTTCAGCTCTAACAGCAAACAGTGGAAATGCAGACTTCTTTGGTCAATATGACCTAAATAGTCTAAGAACAATTGCTGAAAACTGTACATTTATCAACAATGGTCAAACAGACATCTGGCAAGGAAAAGGAGATCTAAAAGTAAATAACTGTATATTTAATGAAAGTACTGGAATATACATTGCTGCTGATAGAACAAACAGATACAATGCAAGTATAACCCACATAATTGCTAATTCAAGCTTTATTAACATGATACCTTCCAGTTTATTTGGATCATTAAGTGTATCAACAGGTACAAGATTTGCTATATATGATCTTGCACAATATAATACAACCATTGAAAATAATGAAATATTATTTACAGAAAATGGTTATGGAATGTATATAAGTGGATATACAAATGTTCGAAATAACACATTAAAAAACTACATCTATATTCTTAACGGACATAACAATATAACAGGAAATATTATAGATGCTAAAACAGTATATGCTATAGATATGAGATCAGATGCAGAAAATAACAACATCACAAATAACACAATATATGCAAACATATTCACAGGAAATAAAGCAGTTAACGATCCTCAAGAAGCTAACATTATAGAAAATAACATCCCAGAAACAGGAAATAATATTAATCTAACAAATGACAACTACTTAACTTATTTTAACCAAGATGGAACAAACACAAACCAAATTACAAATGGAACTATTATCAATATATGTAGTGACTTATACAATAAAAACTTAACATTTGATAATGTAAAAATATATCTTAAAAATACAGATGACTATGTATTATATAATTGTTCTATAAGAATTATGCCAACAGCAAATGCTATAATAAACAAAACCATCATAAATAATGGAAATAATAATGCATATGCAATACTTGCTGAATCAAATAATAACTTAATTAGTTTTAACACAATAACAGCAAATACAATAAACCAATACAAGCTATTATTACACGTGGAAACAGTACAGAAATAAAAAATAATACAATAACAATTTCAGGACCATCAAATAATATTAAATACAACAATAATTACTATGGTGTAGCAGATAACATTGGAATACTTGTTGAATCATCAGAAAACACACTCGAACGTAACAATATTACAATAAATTATACAACAACACAACAATATGGTACAATTGAAGGAATAAGTATTCAATCAGAAAAATACACAACATCCAATAACAAATTACAATATAACACAATTAAAATTAGTGGAGATAAATATGTTTATGGTTTAAATGTATTAAACTCAGAAAATATTACAGAAGAAAATTACTACACAAATATTACAAGTAATTATTACACAGCTGCTGTACAATTAGCAGATTCCAATAATAACAATATTAATGGATACATAACCATATCATCAAAAGAACATGCTTATGGAGTTATAATTAGTGGAATGAAAAACATAGCTAATGGTAACACAATTAAATGTACAATAAACAACATAACAGCAAACAAAGTATATGCAATAGAATTAGTAAACTCAAATGACACAGAAATCACATCAAGAAGTAGTTCAACAAATTACTGGTTATTTGGAAATTACACAATGCTACTTGCAACATACAATGCAAACAACACAGAAATAAAATACATCTCACCTATATTCATAGCAAATAAAACAGATGTAGATATAAATGATGATTCAGATATTATAAAACCAACATCAAGCTTAATTTACCTGACAAATTCAGTAAATACAACAATATCAGGAATAAGCATGATGAAAAATAATATGAATGGTTATCCTAACTGTCACATAGGATCATACTTAATTGCAAATAATTCAAACAACACATACATAGGAAAAGGATCAGCATCATCAAATCCAACAATAAACATAACAAACATTCCAATTAAATATATTAATTCAAATGGATTAACAATAAATAATACAACAATATATTCAAATGATTTATATATGATAAATCTTACAAATTCAAGCAATAATGTAATAACAAACAATTACCTACTTAATACTCAAAGATTAAATGGTGGAGAAAACTCAATATACAAATCAAACACTAATAATAACACATTATTTAATAATACACCAACAGTAACAATACTAACAAATGAAAATTATAACACATTATTTACAAATGGAGTTCTAACTTCAAAAATAGACATAATAACATTAGGATCAAATATTTATAACAAAAACATGACCTTCACAGAAAAAATTGAATTATACAACCCAAATAATTACACAATCTACAATGGAACATTAACATTTAAAGATAATGCAACAAACAGTAATGTTGAATCATTAATACTAAATTCAACAGATGATAGAACCACACTTATAAACATAAACAACTCAGATGTAAAATTATCTTATCTTAACATATATCATAAAAATAATAAAAACATAGCACGTACAATTGTATATGATAGTAATGTTACAGATTACAACCAAGGTGGAGGAATAATAAACTGTAACATAACATTATTAGGACCTGAAATAAAAACAGATAATAATATGGCAAGTTTAATTGCAGTTTATGTATTAAATGCTAGAAATCCATACATGCAATACAGCAATGTAAATGTTGAATACTTAACTAGTGATAAACAAGGAAATATCTCAGCTGTAGTATCAGAAAATAGTAATGGTATGGGCATATCATATAACAATATTACACTAAAAGCTGATAATAATGCTGTAGCAGTAAATGGATTTATAAACAATGCATATCAAAATAAAATTAATATAACAAGTAACAATAAAGCAACAGCATATAATATAGAAAACTTTAATACTGCAACATTCCAGATATGCGATAATATTACAATAACAGCAAATAATTCAGCTGTTGGAGTAAATGTAAATAATAGTCATGTAGCAAATTCATACTCATACTCATCAATACAAACCTCAAAAATTATATTAAATACTAAAAATGGAATAGTAATTCAAATAAATAATTCAACAGATACACGTATAAATTCTAATAACTTAGTATTAAATGCAACAAATGGTATTGTAATTAGTTTAAATAATACTCTAACAACTATAAGAACAAATAATATTACTGCAACTGGTAATAATGTAACATTAATGAATATTAAAAATCTACCTAATGCAACAAGTACTAGAACAGTTGGATCTAACAGTATAACATTAGAAACTAATTCAACAGAAATACCAATAATTCTTGATAATGTAACAAATATGAATGTTACAAGTAATGATATAGTTTCATCAACAGCAACCCCTGTTATAATGATAAAAAACTCAAATAATAATGAAATATCATATAACACATTATCATCAAAAACAACTCATGGAAATGGAGCAATAAAAGAAGAAAACTCAACAAACATTACCATAGTTAAAAATATTGCTGATATTATATTAACAAATGATAACTATGATCAATTCTTTACAAATGGAATATTAAATAATAATTATGATTCATTATTATTAGGATCAGATATTTACAATAAAAATATGACCTTTAATTCATCAGTTATAATTATAAACCCATATAATCACACAATCTATAATGGAACATTAACATTTACTGAAAATGCATCAAACAGTAAAGTTACAGGCATTATATTAAACAATACAAGAAATGAAAACACATTAATTATAAACTCAGATAAAACAAATATAACAAACTCCACAATATATCATAATTATAATGATGGAAAAACAATCATAGTTACAACATCAAATGTAAACTTAGTAAACAACACTATAACAACAAATGGAAATAACATGCAAGTATTATACTTTGCAAATACAACAAATACAACAAATACAGCTCTTAATTCCAATAATATAACAACAAATGGAGATAAAAATACTATTATAACAATATTTAATGGAGCAAGAATAACTATTCAAAATAACAACATTACAAGTATTGGAAATGATGTATTAGTATTAAATATATCTAATTGCACAGGTAATTCTTTTAACAACCAAAGATCTATTAGTGGTAATACAATAAATGTTAATTTCACAGGTTCATTACTTGCACCAACAATAATGGTAGTTGAAAATTCAACTAGAACATACATACAATCAAATAATATATTAATAAATGGATTAACTAGAGTTAACCCTGCTATTAAAGCTGTAAACTCAACTGGTGGAATAAATTACAATTACATTTTAAGTCTTGACTCATATGGAGACTTCTTAGTAAATGGAACAGAAAGCCCAGGAATGACAGTTAACAATTACCCAAGTAAAAATTATCCATTTAGTGTAAAAATAAATATAAATGATACTTTAACATTAGTAAATGGAACAAATAGTATAATTAAAATAAATGTAACTGACTTAGTTAACAGACCAGTTAATGAAGGAACCATAAGATTTGAAGTTAGAGAAGAAAACTTTGATGTAACTGTTCCTGTAATTAATGGAGTAGCAACAATTAACTATAAACCAACTAAATTATCAATGAATACAGCTGTAATAACTTACCATGATTCTTATGATAACTATGGTCAAAATTCTGTATTTTCAGTATTAAATGTTGTAAAACTAAATACTACAGTAATAGTTGACCCAATAGATACATTTGCTGGTAATAATATAACATTCACAGCACATGTATATGATCAAAATGGTGAAAAAGTAAACACTGGAAAATTAGTATTTAAAGTTAATGGTGTAACATTAAAAGACGATAATGGAAATCCATTATATGTATATGTAAAAGATGGAATAGCACAAATAACATACAAATTAGCATCAACATGGACAGCTAAAAATTATACTATAAATGTAGTATATGGAGAATGTAAATCTTTCATGAGTTCACGTAGTAACAGTACATTAAAATTAACAAACAGAGTAGCTAATGTATCAGTATTAACCTCAGGAGTATTAAAAGGTGGAAATCAAGTTACACTAACAGCAATGGTATCAGAAAAAGATCAATTAGTAAATGGTGGAAAAGTAATATTTAAAATGAATGGTGTAACATTAAAAGATAGTAATGGAAATCCATTATATGCAAATGTAGAAAATGGAATTGCAAAATTAAATTACACTATTCCTGTTGGAATGTCAGCAAAAGATTATACTCTAACAGCAGTTTATTCAAATAAATTCTATGATAGAGCAGAAGTAAATAGTACAGTTAAAATACTAAAAACAAATACTCACATAGAATTAAATCCACAAACATACACTAAAGGAACACAAACCTCAATTTATGCAAGAGTACTTGATGAAAACAATAATTTAATAAGCAAAACAACATCAGTATGTATAAAAGTTAATGGAAAAACAATGATACATACAACATCAATCAATGGTATAATAAATGCAACTATTGATACAAGTAAATTCAACAATCAATTATATAATCTAACAATTATCAGTGGAGAAAATAATGGATTTGGTATGAGTACAACAACTACCGTACTAATGAAAGCTTAAACACCCCTAAATTTTATTTTAGAGAAAGAAGATTAAACTTCTTATCTCTATTTTATTTTTAAATATTTTATTTTTTTTTTGAATATATACTCTTTTTTTTTATTAATTTTATTTTCAATTCCTTATTATTATGATATATATTTATTATTATCTAGAATTATAAGTATAAAATAAAATATTTTAGAAGTATTTAAAAAAAAGAAAGGAGATATGAAGAAAAATGGAAGATAAACAATTAAGACTTGAAACAAAATGTTATGATGCAAATGAATATGGATATTTGTATGGATTAAATAAGAAAATACCTGATGAAGAATTTGAAAAAGTCAAGCCATACATGAAAAACTTCAGACGAAAAGACTTCATGGATGGAATAATTAAAGTAACAGGAAGACCAGAAGGATACAGATGTCTTAAAGAAGATGTACCAAAAATAGAAGAAATACTAAACATTCAAAATACAGTTGAAAAACGAAGTGAAAAAATAAGAAAAGCTATGCAAAATCCTGATGAAAAAGAAAAACTAAAAGATCAAACACTCCAATGGATACAAGCACTATATACTAAAGGTGGAACACAACCAGAACAAGATTTAAGTCGCCTAGTGATACATTCAACTAAAATATATGATCCTAATGATAGTTATAAAAATGGTAAAAAAGAAGGACAAGGAGTACTATTTATATACACACCTCATGGAATATGGTATATAATAAATAATAGTAGAGAAAGTGCAAATAAGTCATTAAATAATGTAAAAACAAGTGATGGTGGAGCAATAGGATATAGATTAATGTATGATGATAATCTTGATACAATCATAAGAATATATACAGAAGAAAACCTATATACAGGAGATAAACTATACTAAAAAAATTCTATAATTTCCATTTTTTTTTTCATCTTTTAAACTTTTTTTTTAATAAAACACATTTTACGTTAATATAAGGAGTAGTTAAATTTATGAAATATGAAACAATTCCAATTAAAACTGAGTATATTAAGCCAGGTGATGGTTATGATGAACTTATATTTAAAATTAGTCAACTTGCTCAAGATGATGATTATATAATAATAAGTGAAACTCCTATATCTACAGCTGAAAATAATCTAGTTAATGAATCAGAATATACTCCAGGAATTCTTGCATATCTTCTTTGTGATTTATGGAGCAAATATCTATGGGGTTATATCTTAGCACCACTTTTTGGTTATAAAAAAAGAACTATTAAAAATCTTAGACAAATTCCAAAACAAGCTCGAAATCATAAACAATTCATACTAAAAGAATATGGATTAAAACATGCACTTCAACCTACAGCTGAAGCTGGTGTAGATCTTAGTAATGTACCAGGAGAATATGTGTCATTACTTCCTGTTAATCCACAAAAATCAGCTCAAAAAATAAAAGATGAAATTAAAAAAAGATCAAATATAAATGTTAATGTTATAATTATTGATACAGATCCTGTATACAAATTTAGAAATACACTTTTTACAACACTTCCTATCTCACATTCTGATATTAAAAATAATACTGGAATCTTTGGCTATTTAATGCGTATAATTTCTGAATATATTGGTCCATCAATACTTGCATCAACTACTAAAGATATTAGTATTGAAAATCTTATCAAACTTGGAAGTATTGCTGAGGAAGTTGAAGTTAAATATAGTGATAATTTCTTTGAAACAATATATAATATGAAAGATGAATTTAAGTGTGATTTTGATAATGTAACTGTGGAAATGTTGGATACTATTAATCATATTCCTGGTGTTATCATAAGATGTAAATAACACGTAAATATTTATAATAAATACAACATAAATAATATAATATTATTAACTAAATAATGAAATATTCTATTACTTTAGTTTATTACAAAAAAAATAAGAGAGATTAGATAATGGCTAGAAAAAAAGTACAATATACCTTTGATTATGATTCCAAGTTCTTAAATGAACATAATGTTAAAAAATTAGCATATGATCTAACTCATGATTCAGATAATAGTGAGAAAATATTAGATTGTTTATTCACAGCAGAAGTAACAGATGAACAAATAGCAGAAGCTACCGGTATCAAATTAAACTTTGTGAGAAAAATCTTGTATAAATTCTATGATGTGGGAATGGCAAATTATACACGTAAAAAAGATCCTGAAACACAATGGTTTACATATTACTGGAGATTTGATTCAAGAAAAGCAGCACAAATACTTGAAAAACAATACAACCACCATAACCAGGAAATCAAAGAATCACTCGAATATGAAGAAAATAATATGTTCTTTGTATGTCCAAATGGATGTCGATATCCATTTAGTGAAGCAACAGATTTCCAATTTGTATGTCCAAGATGTAATGAAACTCTTGAATACAAAGATAATACAGATATAATAAATGATCTTAAAAAACTAGAATCAACATATAAAATAAATGAAGAATAAAAAAGATCATTCTACAACAAAAAAGAGAAATAAAAAATTAAAATACTATAACCTCCCACAATCCTTTCTTCTTTTACATTTTTATCTTTATATTTCAAAAAATAAAGATAATATGATAAACTTACTTTTAAATCTAAAAAGAGAAAGAATTATATAAATAATATGAAAATTACATAATTACTTCTAAAAATAATAAAATTTAATTTTATATAAAAAAGAAGAAAAAAAAAATAAACATTTTTTTATTTAAATAAAGTCAAAAAAAAAGTATAAAAAGGGTATAAAAAAATGAAAATAGAAAATATTGATGAACTAATAGAAGATGTATACACACAACTTAACATATCAGACTACATAAAAGATCATTCAGAAGCTGTATATCAAAGATCAAAATATATCACACAACACTATGATAATATAGATGAAGATCTAATAAAAGCTGGATGTAAACTACATGATGTAGGACGAATAGTAACATCAGATATAAAACATGCATATATTGGAGCTGACCTTTTAAGATCAATAGGTATTGATGAGAAAATCTGTAAAATAACAGAAAAACATATAGGTGCTGGAATAACACCAGATGAAGCAATAGAAAATAACCTACCTGATCGTAATTATATACCCGAAACACTAGAAGAAAAAATTGTAGCACATGCAGATAATCTAGTTCATGGAGTAACACCTGTAGATCTTGAATTTGTAATACAAAAATGGACAAATAAAAACATGAAAAAAGAATCAATAGACAGACTAATAAAACTACACAATGAACTAATAAGATGATCCATTATGCATACAATAATCTACACAGGACTATCAATACCATTTAATGAAGCTGAAAAAATATTACCAGATGCCACATATCTTCCACCAGTAAAACGTGGAGATATACTTGAAATATTAGAAAAATATGATGATATTGACATAATAGGAATAATAGATGGAGTCTTTCATCAAACACCAGCAGTAGCACATAAAGAAATACTAAAAGCACTAAAACATGATATAACAGTAGTGGGAGGTGCTAGTATGGGAGCACTAAGAGCATGTGAATTATACCCATATGGAATGATTGGTGTTGGAAATATATTTAAAGATTATAAAAATGAGATAATAGACTCAGATGATGATGTAGCAGTAGCATTAGATCCTGATACTCTAAAACCTCTATCTGATTCATGGATAAACATAAAATACAACCTAGAATATGCAACAAATGACTCAATAATAACTCACAAACAAAAAGATGAACTACTAAAAATTGCAAAAGAAACTTATTATCCTAAACGATCATTTAAGTATGTAATTGGAAAATCAAACATAACAAATAAAGATGAACTTCTAGAATATATAAAAAATAAAAACTTTGACATAAAATATGAAGATGCAAAAAAAACAATAGAAAAAATAAGAAAAATAAAAAAATATTAAAAAAAAAAATTATATGTGGTGATTTCAAATGAGTGAAGTGATAAGCAAATATAAGGCATTATGTGACTTTCTAAAAGATAAAAAATGCATACTAGCATTTAGTGGAGGATCAGATAGTACACTACTTGCACATGTTCTATCTGAAGTAAGCCCTGATTCACTACTTGTAACTGTAGATAATAACATGTTTGCACATGATTTTATAAGCTACACACAACAAAAAGCCAAGGAATTTAATCTACAACATAAGATAATAGAAAAAGATTTTCTTAAAAAATTCTCATTTAAATCAAATCCAAAAGGACGATGCTATAACTGTCGTAAAATAATGTTTGGATCAATAAAAAAACTACCAGAATTTAATGAATATGACTACTTTATTGAAGGAACAAATGTATCAGACTACCTTGAAGATAGACCAGGAGTACTAATAAACTATGAAGAAAAGATGATAAGTCCACTTGTTGAATGTGAAATATCAAAAGATGATGTACTAACAATACTTGAAAAACTAGATATAACATATTCACAAAATACAACATGTCTTGCAACACGAATAAAACTAAATGAAGAAGTAACTTCTGAAAAACTTAAACGTATAGATGAAGCTGAGGAAATTGCAAAACAAATACTACCTGAAATGTCAGATATACGAATACGAAGTCATGAAGATAATGCAATAATAGTTGTAAATGAACCATTTGAAATAGGAAATGAACGATTATTCCAACTAAAATATGCATTACTTGATCTTGGATTTAAAAAAGTAGTTCTTAACCTAATGCGATATCATAAAGGTGAATTAAACATAAAATCTGATAACGAAGGAAATATGATACAACATCTTCCATATAATATTGATTTACATCAAACATATAAACATATGAATAACAATGAAAAACTAGAAAATGACCACCTATCACTTGAAACTCAACATATAAAATATGATGATATTACAATATCTGAAAATGGTAAAATAAGTATGCCTGAAAATACAGATTTTGAAGATAAATTATTTAAAGTAATTACGTCAATTAAAAGAAGAAAAGAAATATAAAAAAAAGGAGGATATAAGTTCTCTTTTACTTATTTCTTTTTATAACCCACTACTTTTTTTAAATATTTTTTTTATATTTTAAATAAGATTAAATAAGTTAATTTTTTTTGTGATTTTATTTTTATTCAATCATTGCACGCATAAGATCACTTGATCTTACAAGTCCAATAGGTTCATGTGACATGTTAAGTACTGGTACTTGTTCTATGTTATATTGTCTTAGAATATTTGCACATTCTTTTACTGATGTTTTACGTGTTACTGTAATTAATTTGTCATTCATAACATCACGTGCTTCTTTATCTGAAAATTTAAGTATATTTTTAATAATATACATTACACTTTCACTATTCCATGTCCATTTATCGCCCTCAGTTCCTATTGAACTACTTTTTACTACTTGTTCTTGTGCTACACGACTTTCTGCGATGAAATCTGTTTCTGTTAGTATTCCTGATGCTTTTCCTTCATCATTTACTGTTACTATTGATTTGAAGTTAAAGTATCTGCTTATTGAGTATGCAACTGATATTGGTGTTTTATCCCATACTGTTGGTACACTTCGAATCATGTATTTTTCGATTGGTTCTATGTTATTTGTCTTCCATAATGCTTTGTTGATTATATCTGCTGATGTTACAATTCCTACAAGTTCATTATCTATTGTAATTGGTATACGTCTTATGTTGTTGTTGATCATTTTTTGTACTACTGATTTGATATCTTCTTCTGGTGATGCTGTTATTGGATTTCGTGTCATGACCATTGCTACTTGTTCTTCATCAGGATTTTTTATAAGATCAGTTCTTGTTATTACCCCTACAAGTTCATTTGTTTGTTTTTTTACAATTGGTAGTCCTGATAGTCTTGTGTCTCTTAGTTTTTCATAAATTCCATGAATTGCCCCTGGAACTGATCCTGACTGAACATCTTCTGTCATTATTTCCTTAATTTCCATTGTTATAAACCTTCTGTATTTTTTTTGATTTTTTTTTAACTTATTGATTAATTGTTATTATTTATATTATTTAGTTAACATTATTTATAAAATACCACATATTTTTTCAAATAATAAATGATATAATGAAAAAATTATAAAAAAAGGTAGTGGGGAAAAATTTTGTTTCAATTTTTTTTAGTAAAAAAAGTGTGAAGGGGAAATGATGATTTTATTTTTATCAACTAGTTTTTAGCTTCTATTATTGTTTTTCCATTCATGTATGGAACTAGTACATCTGGTATACGTACGCTTCCATCTTCTTGTTGATAGTTTTCAAGGATGCAGCATATTGTTCTTTCTGTTGCTATTGCTGTACTATTTAGTGTGTGAAGTATTTGTGCATCTCCTGATCCTGCTTTTCCATATCTTGTGTTTATTTTTCGTGCTTGATAATCTGTACAATTAGTACATGATACTAATTCCCGGTATGTTTCAGATCCTGGGAACCATGCTTCAAGATCATATTTGATTGCTGCATTATCATTTAGTGCTGATGATACAATTGCAACTATCTGGTATGGTAAGTTTAGTTTCTGGTATATTCCTTCAGTTACACTTAATAGTCTTTGATGTTCATCAGATGATTGATCAGGTGTTGTGTAGATAAATTGTTCTATTTTTTCAAATTGATGTACACGGAATATTCCTAGTGTATCTTTTCCATGTGATCCTGCTTCTTTTCTAAAACATGTTGAAAGAGCTGCATATCTTAGTGGTAGTTGTTCATCATCTATTATTTCATTACGGTGTAATGCTGCAAGTGTTTGTTCTGCTGTTGCTATTAGGTATAAGTCCTCATTTTCTACTTTATATAGTGTTTCTTCAAATTCTGAGAGTTCTGATGTTTCTGCTGCTACTTCACTTTTTATGAAAAATGGTGTTTGCATTGGTGTGTATCCATTTTCTTTTAGTTCACTTATTGCAAATTGTATTAATGCAAGGTTTAATGCTAAAATATCTTCTTTTAGGTAGTAGAATCTGGATCCTGCTATTTCTGATGCTGTTTGTAGATCTGCTCCATCAATTTTTTCAATAAGATCTACATGATTTAATGCATCAAATTCGAAGTCTGGTTTTTCACCATAGGTTTTTATGATTTGATTGTCATCTTCTGTATCTGATATTGGCACTTTTTCATCTATGATGTTTCCAACTTTGTATCTGTATTCATCTCGGATTTTTTCATATTCCTCAATTTTTGGTTCTAGTTGTTTGATTTCTTCTGCTACTTGTTTTGATTGTGCTATGACATCTTGTATGTTTCCATCTTTTTTTGCTTGTTTAAATGATTTAGATAGCTTATTTTTTTCAGATCTTAGGTCATTTAATCTTTTTAGTCCTTCACGCCATAGATTATCATATTCTATTACTTTTTCTACGTTATCAGTTTCTCTGAATCTTTTTTGTTCAGATTCTATTACTTTTTCTGGTGTTTCTCTAAATACTTTTATATCTAGCAAAGATATTCAACTCCTATTTTCTATATTTTTAATTAAAAGAAAATATAATATTTTTTTTTTACTAATTATATAGTGCATTTAATCTAAAAATCTTAGTTATATTTATTTTATAAGTAGATTAAAAGAAAAATGGTTGGGTGGGGAGAGTTTATTTTATTTTATTTTTTCATAATATCCTTAGGGATTTATATTTCATCAGCATCTAATTCTTCAAAGTCATCTTCTGTTAGTTCTTCGAAGGTATCTTCTTCTTTTGTAACTTCAAGTTCTGTATCAGCATATACATCTGTTTTTGCAAGTTTGTCAAATAGTCTTGATGGGTAGTTTAGGATTTTTCCGATTAACACATCAAAGATTAGTGGTATCCAGTATATTTTAGTTAAGTTTCTGATGAATGCTTTTTTATAGCTCATATATCCTTCTATATCTGATACATATAGGTGCATTACTTTTTTTCCAATTGTTTTATTTGTTTTTGCTTCAAAGATTGTGAAGTATGCCATTGTTATGATAACAAGTACTATTGATGAATATGTATTTGCTGGTAGTTTAAGTAGTACTAGTATCATGAATATGATATTATCAACTAATGCTGTTAGAAGTGTTACTATTATGAAATCTATTATTAATGCTTTTGTTCTTAATATAAAGTGTTCCATATTTATCACATTTAACATACTCTTGGTACTGGATCTGCTATTGGAGGTTCAATTAATCTTTCTCCACCAATTAGTGTTTCCATAATTACACGTTTTCCTTCTGTTACTTCTCCAATGATTTGTGCATCTTTTCCATATTTGGTTTTTTGTATTGCATCTAGTACATCTTCTGCTGTATCTGCTGTTACTCCCATTACTACTTTTCCTTCATTTGCTACTTCAAATGGGTCTATTCCTAGCATGTCTGATACTGCTTCTACTTCAGGTTTTACTGGTATGAATTCTTCATATAGTCTCATTCCAACATTTGCTTTGTTTGCCATTTCATTTAGTGCATTAGCAATTCCTCCACGTGTTGGATCTTTCATTGCTGTTATTTTTCCTACTTTTTTTGCAGCTTCAACCATTGGCCATACTGGTGCTACGTCTGATTTTAGTTCTGTTTCATATCCGAATCCTTCACGTTTGGACATGATTGCCATTCCATGGTCTCCTACACTTCCTGTGATGATGATTTTATCTCCAACTTCAAGTCCTGAGTCTCGTACGATTTCATCTTTTCGTCCTATTCCAATTCCTGCTGTTGTAATAATCATACTATCTAGTTTATCACTGTCTATTACTTTGGTATCTCCTGTTATAATTGCAGCTCCTACTTCTTGGCATGTTTCATCCATTGATTTCATGATTTGATCTAAGTCTTCTCGTGGGAATCCTTCACTTATTACCATTGCATTACTTAATGATAATGGTTTTACTCCCATTACTGATATGTCATTTAGTGTTCCTGCTGCTGATATTCTTCCTATATCTCCACCTGGGAAAAATAGTGGTTGTATTGTATGTGCATCAATAGTTGTTACAACAACATGTTCATCATCAAATGGTATTGTTGCACTATCATCTAATGATTCTAGTCCTATTCCACCATTTACGCTTGTTTTTGATACGTTGGATAGAACAATTTCTGAAATCATTTGTTGCATTACTTCTCCACCTGCACCGTGAACCATATTAATTTTATCATCATTATATGCCATTTTATAAAATACTCCTATCTAACTTTATTTTATTTTTTTTGTTATTTATGTTGTAAAAATAAAAGATTTTTTTCCATTGTTATTTTTCGAAAAAAAAATTATTTAATTAATTATATATATTTATCATTGCAATATTTAATAAAATTTTATATTAAAAAAAAGAGAGATGTTATTTTTAATTAAAAGTTCATTGAAGTATCTTTTTTTAGAGTTTAATATTATGATGTTTTATGAGTATACTTAGTTTTAGATAAAATATAAATATAATAGAATTATATATATTATAATAAT